>CAINRS010000121.1 GCA_903852755.1 uncultured Actinomycetes bacterium
GTGACTGGAGTTCAGACGTGTGCTCTTCCGATCTGTCCAGACCCTGGCCGACCTCCTGACCATCCGTCAGTCGCTCGGCCGGCTCGACGACGTGGTCGTCACCTACGTCGGTGACGCCAACAACGTCGCCCGGTCGCTCGGGATCGGATGCGGGCTGCTCGGGCTCGAGTTCCGGGTCACGTCACCGCCCGGCTACGGATTCGACCCGGCCTCGCTGGCGCGGATCGCCGAGGCCGGCGGTGCGGTCCACGTGGTCGAGGATCCGGTCGAGGCGGTGTCGGGAGCCGACGTCGTCTACACCGACGCGTGGTACTCCATGGGGCAGGAGGCCGAGCAGGCGCAACGTCGCGTGGCCTTCGCCGGGTGGCGTGTCGACCAGCCACTGCTGTCGCACGCCGCCGAGGGCGTCGTGTTCCTCCACTGCCTGCCTGCGCACCGAGGTGACGAGGCGACCGACGACGTCCTCGACGGAGCCTCGAGCCGGATCTGGGTCCAGGCCCACAACCGCATGCACACCGCTCGCGGGCTCCTGATGTTCCTGCTCGGCGAGGAGGCCTGAGGTGGCCGGCAAGACCCAGCGGCAGCACCTGGTCGGTCGGCTCCTCGAGGAGCACCGGGTGACCAGTCAGGCACAGCTGGGAGAGCTGCTCGCTGCCCAGGGCTTCCCCGTCAACTCTGCGACCGTCTCGCGGGACCTCGAGGAGCTCGGAGCCATCAAGGTCCGTGTACCGGGAGGTGAGGCGGTCTACGCCGTCCCGGAGCTCCCCCGTGACCAGGTCGCCCCCGAGGACCACCTGCGGCGAGTCGTGGGGGAGTGGGTCGTCGAGGTCGATCGGTCGGGTGACCTGGTGGTGCTGCGCACCCCACCCGGCTCGGCGCACGTCGTCGGGTCCGCCATCGACCGGAACGGCACCACCGGTGTGGTGGGGACGGTCGCCGGTGACGACACCGTGCTGGTGGTGGCCCGGGCGGGAACGGGAGCGGAGGTCGCGGGCAGGTTCGCGACGCTCGCCGGCCTGGGCGGCGAGTGAGCACCGAGATCGACGGATTCCGAGCGACGAACAGGAGCAGACGTGGCGAAGCGGGTGGTACTGGCCTACAGCGGGGGACTCGACACGTCCGTCGCGGTCCGGTGGATGATCGAGCACCTCGGCGTGGAGGTGGTGTGCCTCTCGGCTGACGTCGGACAGGAGGGCACCCTCGAGGGCAACCGGGAGAAGGCACTCGGCGCCGGGGCGATCGCCTACGAGGAGCTCGACCTGCGGGCCGAGTTCGCCGATGACTACCTGGCCCCGGTGATCAGGGCGAACGCGCTCTACGAGGACCAGTACCCGCTCGTCTCCGCGCTGAGCCGCCCGCTGATCGCTGCGAAGCAGGTCGAGGTCGCCCGGGCCTACGGGGCCGACGGAGTCGCTCACGGCTGCACCGGCAAGGGCAACGACCAGGTTCGGTTCGAGGTCAGCTACATGGCGCTCGCACCGGACCTCGAACAGCTGGCCCCGGTCCGCAACTGGGGATTCACCCGCGAGGACTCGATCGAGTACGCAGCGGCGCACGGCATCCCCGTCGGTGCGACCAAGGAGAAGCTCTACTCGATCGACGACAACCTCTGGGGCCGGGCGATCGAGTGCGGAGAGATGGAGGATCCGTGGGCGGAGCCGCCGGTGGGGGTCTGGAAGATGACCGTTCCCACCGCCACCGACCGCACCGAGTTCACGATCGGCTTCGAGCAGGGTGTCCCCGTGTCGGTCGACGGGACGGCGCTGCCGCTCCACGAGCTCATCGTGCGGCTCAACCGCCTCGTCGGCTCCTACGGCTGGGGGCGGCTCGACATGGTCGAGAACCGTCGGGTCGGCATCAAGAGCCGTGAGACCTACGAGGCGCCGGGAGCGCTCGCGATCATGGCCGCGCACGCGGACCTGGAGTCCATCACGCTGGAACGGGACCTCCAGCGGGAGAAGATCCGCCTCCAGCACCGCTACGCCGAGCTCGTCTACGACGGTCTGTGGTTCTCGCCCCTCCGCGAGGCCCTCGACGCCTTCGTGGACGCCTCCCAGACGCACGTGACAGGGGAGGTGCGGATGGCGCTCGAACCAGGCCGCTGCTGGGTCGTCGGTCGTCGGGCCGAGCGTTCGCTCTACGACTACGGACTCGCGACCTACGACGCCGCCGATCGGTTCCGGCACGCCGACTCCGAGGGGTTCGTGCGCATCTGGGGGCTCGGCGTGCAGACCTGGTCCGACGTGCAGGGACCCGGCGCCGAGGGTCGGTCGTGACCGACGACGCGTCGGCGGATCGCGGCCAGCTCTGGCACGGCCGATTCGACGTCGCTCCCGCCGAGGAGCTGGTCGCGTTCACCGGGAGCCTCGCGGTCGACCAGCGGTTGCTCGTCGACGACGTGGCGTGCTCCCGGGCACACGTGCGAGGCCTGCACCGGGCCGGCCTCCTGACCGATTCGGAGCTCGCCGAGGTGCTCGGGGGGCTCGACGCCGTCGAGATGGAGTTCCGCTCCGGTGAGCTGGTGTTCGCACCGGGCGACGAGGACGTGCACACCGCCATCGAGCGTCGCGTCACCGAGCTGATCGGTCCGGCCGGCGGAAAGCTCCACACGGGCAGGTCCCGGAACGACCAGGTCGCCACCGCCTTCCGGCGCTACGTGGTCCGGAGCCTGGGCGACCTCGCCGGTCGTCTGGTCGACCTCGTGGCGGTGCTCGCCGAGCGGGCCGACGAGGTGGGGACCGGTGACGACGGTGCCTACCTGCCCGGCTACACCCACCTGCAGCAGGCCCAGCCCGTCATGCTCGCCCACCACCTGATGGCCCACGCCTGGGCGCTCCTGCGTGACCTCGACCGCGTGCTCGACTGTCGTCGGAGGGCCGACGTCTCACCGCTCGGCGCCGGAGCGCTCGCAGGCTCCTCGTTGCCGTTGGACCCCGACGCGACCGCTGCCGACCTTGGCTTCGCCGCCAGGTTCGAGAACTCGCTCGACGCCACCTCGGACCGGGACTTCGCCGCCGAGACGCTGTTCGTCTGCAGCCTGCTGGCCGTGCACCTGTCGCGGATGGGGGAGGAGGTGGTGCTGTGGTCCACGGAGGAGTTCGGGTTCGTCCGCCTCGACGACGCCTACGCGACCGGGTCGTCGATGCTGCCCCAGAAGAAGAACCCCGACGTCGCCGAGCTCGCACGGGGACGGGCCGGGCGGCTCATCGGCGACCTCGCGGGGTTCCTCGCCACGCTCAAGTCGCTCCCGCTCGCCTACAACCGCGACCTCCAGGAGGACAAGGAGCCGGTGTTCGACGCGCTCGACAACGTCGCCCTGGCCATCGGAGCGATGTGCGGCCTGTACCGAACGCTCGTGTTCCACACCGAGCGGATGGCAGCGGCGGCGGACTCCCCGTACGCAGCGGCCACCGACCTCGCCGAACTCCTGGTTGCCGACGGTGTTCCGTTCCGCTCGGCGCACGCCGTCGTCGGGGCACTGGTGCGCCGCTCGCTCGACGAGGGCATCCCGTTCGCAGATCTGGTCGCAGCGGAGCCGCAGCTCGGGGAACGAGCGCTGCCACTCCTCGAGCCGGGGGCGTCGGTCCTGCGTCGGACGACGCCGGGCGGCGCCGGTCCGGTGCCCGTGCAGGCGCAGCGGGCCCGGCTCGGAGCGGCACTCGACGCAGCCCGGGCCGCCGTCGACTGATGGAGTCGTCGCTGCGGGTTCCCGACCGCGCGGGTCTCGAGTGTCCCGTGGAGGATGTCGCGAGGGGCCTCCTGAACGCCCTGCTCGTCGTCGGTGGTCGCATCGGCAGGATCGTGGAGGTCGAGGCGTACGGCGGTGCCGACGATCCTGCGAGTCACGCGCACCGGGGACCGACGCCGCGGAACCGGTCGATGTTCGCGTCTCCGGGCACCCTGTACGTCTACCGCTCCTACGGACTCCACTGGTGCGCCAACGTGGTCAGCGGTGCAGTGGGGTCCCCGTCGGCCGTGCTCGTGCGGGCCGTTGCACCGGTCGCGGGACTCGAGTCCATGCGGAGGGACCGACCCCGCGCCCGCACCGACCGTGACCTGGCGAACGGCCCCGGCAAGCTCTGTGCCGCCCTGGGCATCACGGGGTCCGACGACGGTGCCGACCTGCTCGACCCGTCGGCGCGTGTGCGGCTGGTGCGCGACGACGTGCTCGCGCCCTGCGACCCGGTGGTGTCACCCCGGGTGGGGATCAGCGTCGAGGTGGAGCGTCCGTGGCGGTTCCGGGTCCCTCCTCCGCACGCGGGTGCGCGGTGAGCGGGCGGCGGCGCCTGTCGGCGGAGGCCGCAGAGCTGGCGCCCAGTCGGGATCCCGCACGTTCGGTCGCCCGGATCCGGGCGGCGACACTCGGTTCGCCCGAACAGGAGGCCGCCCGGGAGCGGGTGCTCGCGCTCCTCGCCGTCGCGGGTGAGGCGGCGGCCGATCGGACCACCGCACCCGGTCACCTCACGGGTTCCGCGCTGGTCGTCGACCCCTCGACCGGGGCGATGCTGGTCCTGCTCCACACGAAGCTCCGACGGTGGCTCCAGCCGGGTGGGCACGCCGACGGTGACCACGAGCTCGCAGGTGTCGCGCTCCGGGAGGCGACCGAGGAGACCGGCATCGACGGGCTCGAGGTCCTCGTGCCCGCCGTGGACCTCGACGTCCACACCGTCGACCACGGCGATGCGCTGGGGGAGCACCTCCACCTCGACCTCCGGTTCGTCGTGGTGGCGCCGCCGGGTGCCGAGGCCCCGGGGAACCACGAGTCCACCGATCGTCGGTGGGTCACCCTGGACGAGCTCGAGCAGCTCGCCGACGAGCCGGGACTTGTTCGACTCGCCCGGGCCGGACTCGCCGCGCTCGAGGAGGACTGAGCTCAGCCCACGTCACCCGGGGCCGTGCACGACTCCATCCGGTTCACCTTGGCGAACCCGTCGATGGCTCTCGAGACCTGTCGGTTGGCCTTCACCGACTCCGTGAACCGGGTGTCCCCGTCGACGCGCAGCCCGTCCGCGTACGCCTGACGGTCGTCGATGTACTGCCCCCAGTCGTCGAGCCACTCGTTCACGCCGGTGGTGATCCGCCCCGCATCGGCGGGCACGATGTTCCGCAGCTCGGCGACCATGGACCGCAGCTCACGGTTGGCCTGGTCCACCACGTCGGCCCGGTCGGCGGGCGTGTCGGCCCGGAACGCCGGGGGCAGGGCGTCGATCCGCTCGCGGGTGGTGGCGCAGACCTGCTCGGCGGCCCGGGGGAACGAACGGTCGGCGAGCTCGTCGATCTTGAGCCCCGGGTCGTAGATGAAGAAGGCGTACAACCACAGGCTCAGGATGCCGACGGCTGCGAGGGTCCCGGCCGTGCGGCCGATCACCTGGGCACGTGTGAGGCCGCCGTCCTCCGCAGTGTCGATCACGGCGACAGCTTGGCACCGCCGGGGCCGCGGCGTGGTGTCAGCCGCCCGCCACCGGTGGGGCGGGTGCCGTGGCGATCGTCACCCGGACCCTCCCGTCGTCGCTCGTGGAGCCCGCAGGTGGTTGCGACCCGATCACGGTGCCCGGGGTGACCGCCGGGCCCGTGGGGACTCCGGCGGTGAGCGTCACCTCGAATCCCGCCCCGAGGAGTCGCCGCCGGGCCTCGGCTGCGGGGAGACCGACCACCGGTGGAACGACGGACCCGGAGGCTGCCGGCCCCGAGACGACCTCGAGCACCACGGTCGTCCCGTCGGCGACCATGGTGCCGGGTGGCGGCGACTGGGCCGAGACGGTGCCGGAGGGACCCCGGGCCGGGACACGCACAACCCGGACGTCGAGGCCGGCCTCGGCGA
>CAINRS010000122.1 GCA_903852755.1 uncultured Actinomycetes bacterium
CTGCGCCATGTTCGTGTGCCTCGGGGGTCAGGCCGGCTGGGACGGTGCCGTCACCAGCGGTAGTGGGCGAAGGCCTTGTTGGACTCGGCCATCTTGTGGAGATCGTCCTTGCGCTTCATCGAGGCCCCGACGCCGCTGCTCGCGTCGAGGAGCTCGTTGGCGAGCCGCTCCGCCATGGTGCGCTCACGACGCTGCCGGGCGAAGCCCACGAGCCAGCGGATGGCGAGCGTGTTGGCCCGACGGGGACGCACCTCCACGGGAACCTGGTAGGTCGCACCACCGACGCGGCGGCTCCGGACCTCGAGCTGGGGACGCACGTTGTCGACCGCGCGCTTGAGCGTCGTGATCGGGTCGTCGCCCGTCTTCTGCTCGATCGTGGTGAGCGCCTCGTAGACGATGCGCTCGGCCGTGGAGCGCTTGCCGCGCTGCAGCACCTTGTTCACGAACTGCGTCACGAGCAGCGAGCGGTAGATCGGGTCGGGCAGCAGCTCCCGGCGCGGTGCGGGTCCCTTGCGCGGCACGTCAGGCCTCCCTCTTGGCGCCGTAGCGCGAGCGCGACTGCTTGCGTTCACGGACGCCGGAGGTGTCCAGGGTGCCGCGGATGATCTTGTAGCGGACGCCCGGCAGGTCGCGGACCCGGCCACCACGGACCAGCACGATGCTGTGCTCCTGGAGGTTGTGACCCTCACCCGGGATGTAGGCCGTCACCTCGACCCCACTCGAGAGCCGGACACGGGCGACCTTGCGCAGGGCCGAGTTGGGCTTCTTGGGCGTCGTGGTGAAGACGCGGGTGCAGACCCCACGCCGCTGTGGCGCGCCCTTCAGCGCCGGAGTCGACTCCTTGCGGCGCTTGGTCTTCCGGCCCTTGCGGACCAGCTGCTGGATCGTGGGCACGCTGCAACCTTCCTGGATGTCATCGAGCGAACTGACTCGGGGCCGGGTCCGGGGGAGGACACCACCCGCTCCGACTCCGGCAGACGCGCGCGGCTGCCTGAGCCGAGCGGTCATCGTAGGAGGGAGCGGTGCGGTGAGGCAAACCACGGCACCGGGGACCGGGCCGGACCGACCGCCCTCACAGGCCGGCGACGGTCACCGTCATGCTGCCGGTCACCTGTCCGCCGAGTTCCGCCGAGCGACTCCCGGTGAACGTGCCACGCCCACCCGTCGCGCCCACGTAGGCGCCCGACCCGCCGATCACGGTCAGTTCCGCCCGGAACGACGAGTCCGCGGACCCCTGGGCACCGGGCGACTGGGTGGCCTGTCCGTCCATCCGGAGTGCCAGCACGTCGCCGGTGGCGAACTCGAGGGTGACGAACCCGAAGAACGGCCCGGTGCCGTTCTCGTAGTCGACGTTCCCGAGCATCTGCACCTGGGCGGGGGCCCCGTCGACCGTCGTCGGACCGACGAGTTCGTTCCAGCCGTAGTTCAGGGTGGACGCCGGGCCCACCTGGCGGATGATGCGCTGGGCCGAGGTGAGTGCGACGTCCCAGGACACCGTCCGACCCCCGGCCGGGGCGGCCGTCGAGGACGTCGCGGTGCCACCGACCGCAGATGCCGAGTCCTCCCCCGTGCCACCGGAGCACGCACCGGAGACCAACAGCGACGCCGCCGCCAGGACGACGACGAGCCGGCGCTGCGACCCGCGACCGCTCACTCGCCGCCGGGATCGTCGGTCGGTGCGTCCGGCGCGTCGTCACCGGCGGCCGGGAAGTCGATCACGTCGGCACCTGCGACACCGGACTCGGTGCCGGTGTCGGCGAGGACGGCGACCTCGTCGAGCTGGCCGGCCTGCCGGTCGGCGAGCTCCTGGGCGTAGTCGACCTCACCGTCCTCGGAGTACGGGGCCTCGGGCAGCGGCGGGGTGAAGCCCGGCACGTAGGCCCGGATCTCCTGGTACCGCTCCATGCCGGTGCCGGCAGGGATGAGCTTCCCGATGATGATGTTCTCCTTGAGTCCGACCAGGTCGTCGGACTTGCCGTCGATGGCCGCCTCGGTGAGCACCCGGGTGGTCTCCTGGAACGACGCCGCCGACAACCACGAGTCGGTGGCCAGCGACGCCTTGGTGATCCCCATCAGCACCGGACGACCCTCGGCGGGCTTCCTGCCCTCCTGGACCAGCTGCCGGTTCCGCTCGTTGAACTCCCGCTGGTCGCGGTTCTCACCGGGCAGGAACTCGGAGTCGCCCGACTCCTGGATGGCGATCCGGCGGGTCATCTGCCGCACGATCAACTCGATGTGCTTGTCGTGGATCGACACGCCCTGGTCCCGGTAGACCCGCTGCACCTCGTCGACGAGGTACTGCTGCACGGCCCGGACGCCCTTGATCTCGAGCAGCTCCTTGGGGTCACGGGGACCCTCGACGATCGCGTCACCGGCGGTGATCTCGTCACCATCGGACACCACGACCTTCTGCTCCTGCTCGATGACGTGCGCCTCCTCGGACCCGTCGTCGGCCACGACCACGATCGTCCGACCGGTGGTGGTGCCGGACTCGTCGGCCTCGTCGAAGCGCACGACGCCCGAGGACCGGGCGAGGATCGCCTTGTTCTTCGGGGTCCGGGCCTCGAAGAGCTCGACGACACGGGGCAGACCGCCCGTGATGTCGGCGACGTTGGCCACACCACCGGTGTGGAAGGTCCGCATGGTGAGCTGGGTGCCCGGCTCACCGATGGACTGGGCGGCGATCACCCCGACCGCCTCGCCCGGCTCGATCGAGAACCCGGTGGCGAGCGAGAGACCGTAGGACGCCGCGGAGATGCCGAACTCGCTCTCGTCGGTCAGCGGCGACAGGACACGCACCGAGGTGACGGACTCGTCGTCGCGGAGCGCGGCGAGCTCGTCGTCACCGACCAAGGTGCCCCGCTCGAGCACCGTGCCGTCCGACAGCGTCACGTCCTCGGCCAGACACCGGCTTGCGAGCCGGCTCTCGAGGTGGAACCGCTCGTCCTGACGGTCCGGCCGGACGTCGTCGATGACGATGCTCCGGATGGGCCCGCCGTCGGCGAACGGGTCGCGGTCGTTGATGATCAGCTCCTGCGCGACGTCGACGAGGCGCCGGGTGAGGTAGCCCGAGTCGGCCGTCCGCAGCGCCGTGTCCACCAGACCCTTCCGGGCGCCCGGCGTGGCGATGAAGTACTCGAGCACCGACAGGCCCTCGCGGAAGTTCGACTTGATCGGGTGTGGGATCAGGTCACCACGCGGGTTGGACACCAGGCCGCGCATGCCGGCGATCTGCTTGACCTGGGAGATGCTGCCCCGGGCCCCGGAGCCGACCATCATCTCCACCGGGTTGAACTGGTCCTCACGCATGGCCCGCTCGGTGGCCTCGGTGATGCGCTCGGTCGCCCGGGTCCACAGGTCGGTCTCGAGCTGCTTGCGCTCGCTGTCGGCGATGATGCCCCGGGCGAACTGCTGCTCGTGCTCGTCCGCCTGCTTCTCGAAGGGCTTGAGGATCTCGTACTTGTCGTGCGGCGTGTGCACGTCGCCGATCGAGATCGTCAGACCCGATCGCATCGCGTAGTCGAAGCAGAGCGACTTGATGGCGTCGAGCGACTCCGAGGCCACGGCCTTGGGGAACTCGATGGCGAGCCGGTCCACGATGCGTCCCATGTCGCTCTTGCGGACCACGTCGTTCACGTAGGGGAAGCCCTCGGGGAGGGCGCGGTTGAACAGCAGCCGACCGGCGGTCGTCCGGTGGTAGGTGGCGGCGGTCCCGTTGGCGGGTGTGGCCACCAGGTCGGGGAACTCCGTGCCGCGGTACTCGACCGGGGAGTGGACGGAGATCGTGCCGGCCTCGAGGTCGCGCTCGATCTGGTCCATGCGTCCGTAGGCCCGACCGGCCCCCGGCGCGTCCTCGACCTCGGAGGTCAGGTAGTACGCACCGATGATCATGTCCTGGGTCGGCGTGACGAGCGGCTTGCCGTGCGCCGGGCTGAGCATGTTGTTGGCGCTCAGCATCAGCACGCGGGCCTCGGCCTGCGCCTCGGCCGACAGCGGCAGGTGGACGGCCATCTGGTCACCGTCGAAGTCGGCGTTGAACGCCGTGCAGACCAACGGGTGGATCTGGATGGCCTTGCCCTCGACGAGCACGGGCTCGAAGGCCTGGATGCCGAGGCGGTGCAGCGTGGGCGCCCGGTTCAACAGCACCGGGTGCTCCTTGATGACCTCCTCGAGGACGTCCCACACCAGCGGGTGCCGTCGCTCCACCATGCGCTTGGCCGACTTGATGTTCAGGGCCAGTTCACGATCGACGAGGGCCTTCATGACGAACGGCTTGAACAGCTCGAGCGCCATGAGCTTGGGCAGCCCGCACTGGTGCAGCTTCAGGGTCGGTCCGACCACGATGACCGAACGGCCCGAGTAGTCGACGCGCTTGCCGAGCAGGTTCTGGCGGAACCGGCCCTGCTTGCCCTTGAGCATGTCCGAGAGGGACTTGAGCGGACGGTTGCCGACACCGCTCACCGGGCGGCCGCGGCGGCCGTTGTCGAACAGTGCGTCGACGGCCTCCTGGAGCATCCGCTTCTCGTTGTTGACGATGATCTCGGGCGCGCCCAGGTC
>CAINRS010000123.1 GCA_903852755.1 uncultured Actinomycetes bacterium
CCCAACCCAACCCCCGAACCCAACCCCAACCCCACCCCCAACCCCAACCCTGGTGCCCCGGAGCCACCCTCCGGGGCACCAGCGCGCCCGGTAGCGTCCCCCCCATGGCCGACTCCCCCGCCCCGACCCGCGACTACGTCTCCGGAGCGCTCGCTCCCGTGATGGAGGAAGTCGCGCTGGACGACCTCGAGGTGACCGGCGAACTCCCAGCCGACCTCGACGGCCGCTACGTCCGCAACGGTCCCAACCCGATCGACCCGGATCCCGCGACGCAGCACTGGTTCACCGGCGCCGGCATGGTCCACGGGGTGCGGCTCCGTGACGGCCGGGCGGAGTGGTACCGCAACCGGTTCGTCCGCACCGACGAGGTGACCGCAGCCCTCGGCGAGCCGTCCACACCGGGCGAGCGACGCGACGGCGCACCCACAGCGGCGGTCAACACGAACGTCGTGCAGCTCGGCGGACGCACCTGGGCGATCGTCGAGGCCGGACAGTGGCCGGTCCGACTCGGCGACGAGCTCGACACCGAGTCCGTCGACCCGTTCGGGGGCACCCTCCGGGGTTCGTTCTCAGCGCATCCGCACACCGACCCCCGCACCGGCCTGACCCACGCCGTCGCCTACCACTGGACCGAGACCTGCGTCCGACACGTCGTGCTCGACGCCGACGCCCGGGTGGTCCGCGAGGAGCCCGTCGACGTCGGTGGCTCGCTCATGGTGCACGACACCGCGATCACGGAGTCGAGCGTGCTGGTGTTCGACCTGCCCGTCACGTTCCGGATCGACGACGCGCTCGCCGGCTCGGTGTTCCCCTACGCGTGGGATCCGGAGCGCCCGGCGCGGGTCGGTGTGCTCGGCCTGGACGCTCCCGGCGACTCGGTGCGCTGGGCCGAGGTCCAACCCGGCTACGTGTTCCACCCGGCCAACGCCCACGACCGACCCGACGGCACGGTCGTGGTCGACGTGTGCCGGTGGGAGCGGGTGTTCGACAGCGACCGGCTCGGACCGAACGAGGGCACACCCCGACTCGAGCGGTGGACCGTCGACCCGGCGTCCGGACGGGTCACCACCGAGGTGCTCGACGACCGGGCGCAGGAGTTCCCACGGATCGACGAGCGGCGGACCGGCACACCGGTCCGGTGGGCGGTGACCGCCGGACTCGCCACCGCCGGCGCGGCGCACGCCCCCCTCTACCACCACGACCTGCAGACCGGCAGCTCGAGCGAGATCGACTTCGGCCCGACCAGCGCCGCGCAGGAGTTCGTCGTGGTCCCCAGGGACGGTTCGGAGTCCGAGGACGACGCGTGGCTGGTGGGGTTCGTCACCGACCGGGCGGAGGCGAGGACCGATCTGGTCGTGCTCGCCGCCGATGCCCCGGGCGACGGCCCGGTCGCACGGGTCCACCTGGGCCGGCGGGTCCCCGACGGGTTCCACGGGAACTGGATGCCCGCCCGCCCCTGAGGCTCACCCCGACAGGTGCGCCGTCTCGTTGAAGGTCCGCAGCACCCGCCGTCCACCACCCACGGAGATGCGGGAGATCGACGCCGTGTCGACGTGCGTGCTCCACGCCGCACCGGCGCCGATGCCCAGCGCCCATCCGATCGCCGCCTTGAGGGGGGACACGTGGGTGACCAGCACGACGAGCCCCTCGGTGCGCGCCACCGCCGACCACTCCTCGCACGCCTGCTCGGTGCGGACCTGGACCTGTGCCAGCGACTCGGCGCAGCCGGGCGGCCGGTACCCGGGATCGGCACGCCACTCCTGCCAGACCTCCAGCGGGACGTCGGCGAGCGGGGTGCCGTCCAGTTCCCCGTAGTCGAGTTCGATCAGACGGTCGTCCACCTGGACCGGCAGTCCGAGCGCTGCAGCGGTCGCCCGGGCCCGCTCGAGCGGGCTCGAGACGACCGCCGCGATCGGAACCTGCTCGGCGGCAGCCCGGTCGAGGACGGCTCGGGCGAGCCGGGCGGCCTGGTCACGGCCGTGGTCGTCGAGCGGGACGTCGAGTCGACCGAGCAGCAGCCCACGTGCGTTGGCGGTGGTTCGACCGTGGCGGACGACGACCAACCCACTCACCCCCGTCCCCCTGTGACGAATGTTCGGTCGAGCTGACCGGTCCGAAGGAACCGGGAGCGGCGCTCCGGATCGTCCAGTCCGAAGCGACGCCACGCCCAGACGCCGACGGCGACACCAGCGACGTCGAGGACGAGCGACCACCACCCCCGCGAGAACTCCGGGGCGGAACCGGGGGTGAACGACCGGTCGAGCACCGGCCACCAGAAGGTCTCGGTCCACATCCACGCACCGTCGAGCACCAGGTGCAGGTACATCCCGATCGGCAACCCGAGCCACCGCCGGCGGACCAACCGGCGCCCGGTGGTGACCAGCATGATGACCAGCAGCACGAGGGTCGGGGCGAGCAGGGTGTGGAGGAACCCCGCTCCCCACGGCGACTCGGTGACCGGCAGGACGGCACCGAGCGCGACGAGCCGGTAGTCGAGTGCGGGGCTCTGGAACACCGCCCAGGTCAGCACGACACCGACGACGGCGAACCAGATGATCACCGGACGAGGATCCGTCCGCACTGCGGACAGAACACCGTGGCGTCCTCCGCGGCGCGCCGCACCTCGTCGAGTTCGGCGGGAGGGATCTCGAGGTGGCAGCCATCGCAGCGGGCACCGGTGAGCCTCGCCGCCCCGATGCCCCCGAGCCGCTTGCGCAGCGAGGTGTAGTCGGCGAGCACACGTTCGGGGACGGATCCGGCCGCCGACTCACGGGCTCCCTCCTCGACCTCGATCTCGGCGTCGATGGTCGCCCACTCACCGGCGAGCACCGACTCGACCTGGTCGAGGCGCTGCTGGAGCACGTTCCGCTCGGCGTCGAGTTCCCCGAGCGCCGTCGACAGCGGTTCAGCCTGCTCCATCAGCTCGATCGCCTGCTCCTCGAGCTGGCCCTGCCGCGCCGTCAGCAGCCGGTGGTCCTCCTGCAGGTCCTCGAGCTCCCGGTGGGCGACGACGGATCCGTCGTAGAGCCGACGCTCGACGTCCGCCGCCTTTGCCTGCACGGAGGACGCCTCGTCCTCGAGTCGCTGCTCGCGACGCCGCAGCTCCTCGAGCTCGCCGCCGACCGAAGCGCGCCGCCCGTCGAGCTCACCCAGTTCGGAACGGAGTCCGGCGACGACGGCGATCTCGGCGACGGTCGCCCGTCGGTGACGCAGTTGGTCCAGGCGCGTGTCGTGCTCCTGCACCACCAGGAGATCCTCGGACGAACCCACGGAGTGAACCTACCGCCCGGGCCACGAGGACGCCCGCAGCTCAGTCGCCGCCTGCTCCCCCGTCCACCGTGCCACCGCCACCGGTGCCGCCGGCTCCGGTTCCGCCGCCTCCGGCACCACCGCCGTCGCCCGTGCCACCGCCACCGGTGCCGGCACCACTGGTCCCGCCGGAGGTCGAGCCGCCGCTGGTGCCGTTCCCCGAGCTGCTGGTTCCCGAGCGGCCCGTCCCCGAGGTCCCGGAGGTTCCCGAGCGACCCGAGGTGGCCGACCCCGACGAGCCTGACGGCCTCGAGGTGAACCGGGCCCACGGGTCGGGCACCGGCGTGGACGACACGTCGCGCGGCGCCGGGAATCCCGTGACCGGGCGGCCGTCGAGGTACGGGAACATGAACGACCGCCACACCCTGGCCGCAGTCACGCCGCCCTGGACCCGGCCGCCCGTCATGTTGGAGTTGGCCCTCGGGTTGCCGATCCACACAGCGGTCGCAATGTCCGGGGTGTAGCCCACGAACCACACGTCGGTGTTCTTGCCGCCCTCGAGCTCGGTCGTCCCGGTCTTGCCCGCCGCCGGACGGCCCTGCGGCAGTGACCCGCCGGCGTACGTTCCGGCCGTGACCACCTGCTGCATCGCAGCAGTCGCCTGACGGGCGACGTTGACGGGGATCACCTGTTCGTTGGGCGGAACGAACTCGAACAGGACCTTCCCGGACCTGTCCTCGACCCGGGAGACGAAGTGGACGGGGTTCCTGCGGCCCTCGTTGGCGATGGTGGCGTAGGCCGCAGCCATGTCCATGGTGCCCACCAGCGCGTCGCAGCCGATGGTGAAGCACGCGGCCCGGACACCGTCGGGGTCGAGGCCCCCCGGCCGGGCCCCGAGCTTGATCGCAGTGTCCCTGGCGGCGTCGAACCCGACGACCCCCTGCATCCGCATGAACGCGCAGTTGTTGGACTCGGCGAGTGCCTTGCCCAGGGTGACCGGACCCTTGGTGGGGCAGTCGGCCGGATACGGTCCCGGGTCGGTGACCCCCCACCGCTTCTTCATGGCCTCCGGTGCGACATCACCGCTGATCGGGCTGTTGATCCCGTAGCCGTCCTCGAGCATCGCCACCAGGGTGAACGGCTTGTAGCTCGAACCCGACGACCGGCCGGTCGACGGCTCGGCGGTCTCGATCACGGAGTCACCCTCGGTCGCCTCGCCCACGATCGCGCGCACGCCACCCGTTGACGGCTCGATCGCAGTGAGCGACACGGCCGTCTCGGGGTTGGACTCGGCGAGCGGATTGGACTCGGCTGCGGCCTCGGCGAACTGCTGCGCCTGCGGGTCGATGGTGGTGGTGATCCGCAGTCCGCCGTTGAAGATCAGGTAGCGACGCAGGTCCTCGGTCGGAGCGAGCCAGGGCGCGTCGAGGAGCTCGTCGCGCACCTGCCGTTCGACGTAGGTCAGCACCTGCGCCCGCTGCTGGCGCTCCTCCCCGTAGGTCTGCGTCGGGAGGGGTGCTGCGTCGATGAACCGCCGTTCGTCAGCAGTGAGGTGGCCTTCGGCCTCGAGGCGCTGGAGCACCGCAGCACGGTTCCGGCGGGCCTCATCCGGGAACCGGATCGGATCCGCCCCGTTCGGCTCACGGATCAGCCCGGCGAGGACTGCCGCCTCGCCGAAGTTGATCTCGGATGCCGACTTGTTGAAGTAGCGCCGAGCCCCCGCCTCCACGCCGTAGGCGCCACGACCCAGGTAGATGGCGTTGAGGTACTGCTCGAGGATCTGGTCCTTGCACTGCCGCTTGGGGACCCCGTCGCACAGCTGGTTCTCGAGTTGCAGCGCGAGCGATGCCTCCTTCACCTTCCGGGTGATCGACTGCTCGTTGCCGACGAGGTTGAGCTTGACGAGCTGCTGGGTGATCGTCGATCCCCCCTGGGAGATCCCGCCCGCCTCGGAGTTCGCCCGCACGGCGCGGGCGATCGACTTGGCGCTCACCCCCGAGTGCTCGTAGAAGCTGGCGTCCTCGGCGGCGAGCACCGTGTCGCGCAACGCCTCCGACATGGCCGACAGCGGGACGACCTCCCGGTTCTCGGAGCCGACCAACTCGCCGTAGGGCTGGCCCGACTCCGTGACGATCTTGGACCCCTGTGGCAGATCCGGCAGCTTGAAACTGGTGATCGGCTCGAACGACGCGGCCTCGGTGATCCGGGCGGCCTCGGGCAGGAAGGCGGCGACGCCCACGGACAGTGCGACCACCCCGAGGACGATGATGGCGGCGAAGCGGAGGAGGAGCTGGGCAGGGCGCGACATGCTGGAGGGAGGAGGGGAGATCTCTCGGCCTACGGTACCGGTCGGCTCGTGCCGACACCCGGCACCCCGGACGGTAGCGTTGCAGCCGGCGGGAGAGGTCCCCGCCGACAGACGCTCCGGGAGGACCTGCACGTGCCGCACGACCGGCGATTCCGCTTCGGTGTCCAACTCAGCCAACCCCTCCCCGGGCGTACCTGGGCCGACACCGCTCGAACGGTCGAGGACCTGGGGTACTCGACGCTGTTCGTGCCCGATCACTTCGGCGACCAGCTCGCCCCCCTGACGGCCCTCGCAGTTGCCGCCCAGGCCACCACCGCGCTCAGGGTCGGGGCACTGGTGTTCGACAACGACTACCGCCACCCCGTGGTGCTCGCCACCGAGACCGCCACCCTGGACCTGCTCTCGGACGGGCGGGTCGAGCTCGGCCTCGGGGCCGGCTGGATGCGGAGCGACTACGAGCAGACCGGCATGGACTACGACTCGCCGGGAGTGAGGGTGAGCCGCTTCGAGGAGGCACTCGACGTCATCGCCGGCTGCTTCGCCGACGGACCGTTCGACCACTCGGGGGAGCACTACACGATCACCGGCCTGGACGCGAAGCCGTCACCGGCGACACCGGGTGGCCCACCGCTCATCATCGGCGGTGGCGGGCGGCGCGTGCTGACCATCGCCGCACGTCGGGCCGACATCGTGGGGATCAACCCCAACCTGTCCAGCGGAGCGATCGACGGCGAGGTGGTGGCCGACGCCATGGCCGAACGCGTGGACCAGAAGGTCGCGTGGGTCCGCGATGCGGCCGGTGACCGCTTCGACGACATCGAGCTCAACGTGCTGACCTTCCTGGCGTCGGTGACCGACGACCCCGAGGGGACAGCAGCGGGCATCTCGGCGATGTTCGGAGCATCGGCGACCGACGTGCTCGACACCCCGTCGGTCCTGCTCGGGACGGTCGACGGAATCTGCGAGACGCTCGAGTCCCGGCGATCCCGATGGGGCTTCACGTACTACGTGGTGCAGGGCGACAGCGCTGAGGCGTTCGCCCCGGTGGTCGACCGGATGCGGGGGACCTGCGGCGTCGTGCGCCTGCGACGGCGTCGACTGGCGATCGCCGGCGCAGGCGGTGCGGCCGGTGTCCACGCCGCAGCTGC
>CAINRS010000124.1 GCA_903852755.1 uncultured Actinomycetes bacterium
AGCCATGAGCCCACCTCCTGAGTTGGTCCAGCGCCCTGTGGCTGCCGGCCGACACCAGAACGGTACGACGACGGGGGAGCCGGTGGCAACTACCGGTCGGGGACCGGACCGGGCGCCGCGGCGCCGTCTCAGGAAACGGAGCCGGTCACCCGCCCGGAGCGGCACTCGCCGCACGCGGGGCCGTGGTGGTGGAGCGCGGGACGGTGGTCGTCGACCGGGGCACGGTCGTGGTGGAGCGGGGCACCGTCGTCGTCGAACGCGGCGTGCTCGTCGTCGTCGTCGAACGCGGCGTGCTCGTCGTCGTGGACGACGAACCGCCCGACGTCCCGGAGGACCCCGTCGACGAACCCGACGAGGAGCCCGAACCGGAGCGGCTGGGCGAGGACCCACCGTTCAGGACCTTCTCCCCGTAGTCGACGTCGGCGAACTCGCAGTCGTCGTCCCCACTCGTCGCCTGCGACATGAAGGACCGCCAGATCCGGGCGGGCGTGGCGCCACCGGAGACCTGACCACCACTCGGGAGCGTCATCTCCCGGGGCTCCTCGTAGCCCATCCACACCACCGAGGTGAGCCGGCAGGTGTACCCCGCGAACCAGGCGTCCGTCGCGTCGTCGGTCGTCCCCGTCTTGCCGGCGGCCGGTGAGCCGAACGAGGCGTTCCGACCCGTCCCCCGCCGGATCACCCCGGTCAGCACGGCGGTGACCGTGTCGGCGACGTCCGGAGCGACCACCTGCTGGCGGGGGACGTCGACGGCGGCGTCGAACACGACGTTGCCGTCGGAGTCCTCGATGCGTTCGATGATGTACGGATCGATCCGCACCCCGTGGCGCGCGAACGTCGAGTACGCGGAGGTCATGTCGAGGACGGACACCCCGACGGCACCGAGCACCAGCGAGTAGACCGGGTCGAGTTCGGACCGCACGCCCAGTCGGTTGGCCATGTTCACGAGTCGTTCCGGGGTGACCTCGTCGACCATCCCGGCGTAGACGGTGTTGGTCGACCCCCACGTGGCCTGCTCGACGGTCTCCACACCGTGGTCGGCCCGGTCGTAGTTGGCCGGCCGCCAGGGCGACCCGTCCGACTCCGTCACCCCCGGGAACTGCGTCGTCGGCGGCGCGTCGAACCTGGACTCGACCGAGAAGCCGTCCTCGACGAACGCCGCCAGGGCGATCGGCTTGAACGTCGATCCCGGGGCTCGGCCGGATCCGCCCCCTTCGGCCCCGAGCGCGAGGTTCACCTGACTCGAGCTGTAGTCCCGACCGGCGACCATGGCGACGACCCTGCCCTCCTCGTCGACCGACACCAGCGATCCGAGCGGTCCGCCCGGCTGGTTGACGTAACCGTTCACCGCCTCGACGGCCTGGGACTGCACCTCTGGTCGGAACGTCGTGTAGACGCGGAACCCGCGGGTCTCGGCCCCGGGCCCGAACCGCTCACGCAGCTGCCGCCGGACGAGCTCCACCCAGTACTCCGAACCGAGGTCGGAGTATCGCACCGGCCCGAAGTCCGAGGTGTCCTCGGTGCGCTCCAGGATGTTCGGCGGGAGCACCCGGCCGTCGGGTTCGATCCGGGCCTCGGTGAGCCAGGGTTGGGCCGCCACGGCGTCAGCCGTCGCCCGGTCGATGTAGCCCTCCTCGACCATGGCCCCGAGCACGCTCGCCCGACGCCGGGTGGCGACGTCGGGGGCCAGGGTGGCGTCCGCTGTCTCCGGCGACCGGATCAAGCCCGCCAGGTAGGCCGCCTGGGCCAGGTCCAACTGCTCGACGTCGACGCCGAAGTACACCTGCGAGGCCGCCTCGACACCGTAGGCCCCCCGGCCGAAGTAGACCTCGTTGAGGTACCGGGTCAGGATCTCCCGCTTGTCGAGTTCGCGCTCGAGCTTCACCGCCAGGATGGCCTCCCGCACCTTGCGGTCGAGCGTCCGCTCCGAGGTCAGGAACACGTTCTTGACGTACTGCTGGGTGATGGTCGACCCACCCTGCAGGTTGTCCCCCTCGCCGAAGACCGTCTGGTAGAAGGCCCGGCCGATGCCCATCGGATCCACACCGTTGTGGTCGAAGAACTTGCGGTCCTCGGCGGAGAGCACGGCCTGGACCAGGACCTCGGGGAGCTGCTCGTAGTCGACGAGGACGCGCTCCTCCTCGGACTTGAGCTTGGCCATGGCGGTGTCGAAACCGCACTGGCCGTCGGGTACCTCGGAGTCGCAGACGAACGAGGTCTCGATCGGCCTGGCCTCGGGCGGCAGGTCCAGGGTGTTGAGCGCGGTCCACAGGCCTCCGACCGTCACCACCCCCAGGACCAGCGCACCGAAGGCCGCGAAGCGCAGGCGCCAGAGGAGTCCCCTGCGCACCGGCTGGTCGTCGGGAGACGCCGTGTTCCGGTCGCCGGTCTTGGTGGTTCGGGACGCCACGGCAGGTCTCAGGGAGTGCGCTGCGGCGGACCATCAGCCCGCCACCGGTCCGGTGGGACCTCAGGAGAGTCTGCCCGACGGAGCCGTCGGTGTCCGGTCAGGAGCGGCCGCCGGCCCGGGCAGATCCTCCCGGTCGGGTCGCTCCACCGGTCTCCGCCGAGGCCACTGCGGCCGAGCGGGACTCGACCGGCGCCACCTCGATGAGGTGGTTCCACCTGCAGCCCAGGCAGACCTCGACGACGTAGCACCGCAGCCCCGTCCGGTTGGCGGCCAGCTTGCGCAGCTCGGCCCGGCTCGTCACGACCCGCCCGCCGGCCGGCAGGCGGGGACCGAACACGTACCGGACGATGCGGAGCCGGGACTCGGCGCAGACCGGACAGGGGGCCGTCGCTCGCTGCGAGCAGTGCTCCGCGACCCGGAGCAGCTCACGCTGGGCGTCGCACACGTCTCCCCGGGGGATGCTGCCCGCCCGGACCCGGGCCAGCACCTGTCGGCGGGCGAACCGGTAGTCGACGCTGCCGGGGGCACGACCCGGGCGGCCCGATGCGTCCGGCTGGGTGAAGGGCACGGCGACACGCTACCCCTGCGGTCCGGGGGCGCCACCGCAACCGGTGGTCCACGTCCTCGAGGCGACCAGCGGCGACAATGGTCCCGTGGCCCAGCGCACCATCCGTCGCCACCCGTCGGCCGGGAACCTCAGCAGCCGACCGGTCCTGGTCGACGAGCACACCCGGCCCGAGCCGCTCCCGCCGGTGAGCTTCCCGCACGGTGTCGAACTGTCGGGTCGGGTGGTCGAGTTCGGGCCCGATCTGGACCACGACCAGATCAACCGGCTCATCGGGAACGTCGAGGGCCGCCGCGTGCTCGACCTGGGCTGCGGCACCGGGGCGGCCGCCATCGCCCTCGCCCGGCGTGGCGCCCGGGTGATCGCCGTGGAGACGTCGACCTCGCGCCTCGCCCAGGCCCGGCTGGCGGCGGAACGGGCCGAGGTCCGCATCGAGTTCCACCACAGCGACCTGGCCGACCTGGCGTTCCTGCGCGCGGACGCCGTGGACCTGGTCGTGTCGGTCTACGCGCTGACGGCCGTCGGGGACCTCAGTCGCGTCGTCCGGCAGGTCCACCGTGTGCTGACGCCGGAGTCGCCGTTCGTCCTGTCGCTCCCCCACCCCTTCGCCTCGATGCTCGAGGACGACGAGGCCGAGGAGCAGCCCCCGTCGCTCACGCGCACGGCCTGGCAGCCCTCCCCCAGGGCGTGGCGGGCCGCTGCCGACGAGGGCGTCAGCCACCCGCACTCGGTGAGCGAGGTGTTCACGACGCTGACCCGTGCGAGCTTCCGGGTCGACACCCTGCTCGAGCCCCGGGCCGACAGTGACGGGACGAGCCCGCACCGCTCGTCACTGAGCGACTGGGTGCCCGAGACGCTGCTCGTCCGCGCCCGCAAGCTCGGCATCTGAGCGGCCCCGGCGCCGGCACGTTCAGGTGCGGTGTCGAACCACGACCACGGGGCAGTGCGCGTGGTTCACGCAGTAGGTGGTCACCGACCCGAGGAGCAGTCCGACGAACCCACCGTGGCCGCGTGAGCCGACGACGAGGAGCTCGGCCGTCGCCGAACACTCGATGAGCCGCTCGCCCGGGTGGCCGTCGAGCACCTCGACGGCCACGTCGAGACCGTCGAGCAGACCCTCGTCCGCAGCGGACCCGACCGCAGCGTCGAGCAGGCCCCGACTCGCGGCCCGCAGGTCGTCCGGATCGGGTGCCGCCACCTCGTAGCCGGTCGTCATGACGGGCGTCGCGTAGGCCGAGACGACCCGCAGTCCCGTGGAGCGCAACCGGGCCTCGGCAGCGGCCCAGCGCAGCGCCGCCAACGAGTGCTCCGATCCGTCGAGCCCGACGACGATCTCACCCATCCTGACCACCTCCGTCCTGTCCGGCCCCGTCCTGTCCGGCCCCGTCCTGTCCGGCCCCGTGCTGTCCGGCACCGTGCTGTCCGGCACCGTGCTGTCCGGCCCCGTCCTGCGGAGCACCGGCCCGGGCCGAGTGCCAACGATCCAGCTCCGCCAACGCCTCGTCCCGGTCGAGCGGGCCGCGGTCCAGCCGGACCTCGAGCAGGTGCGCCAACGCCGCCCCGACGAGCGGACCCGGGGGGATCCCCAGGTGCGCCATCACCTCGGCGCCGTCGAGGTCGGGACGGATCGCCCGCACGGCCTCGGCCTCCTGCAGCGCCGCGATCCGATCCTCGAGCTCGTCGATCCGTCGTGACAACGTCTCGGCCTTGCGGCGGTTGCGGGTCGTGCAGTCCGCCCGGGTCAGGGCGAGCAGGTCGTCGAGCTGCGGTCCCGCGTCCCGCACGAACCGTCGGACCGCGGCGTCGGTCCACCCCATCTGGTAGGTGTGGAACCGCAGGTGCAGGTACACGAGCTGCGTCACGTCGTCGACCAGCTGACGGGAGAACCGCAGTGCCCGCATCCGGTCCCGCGTCATGCGGGCCCCGACGACCTCGTGGTGGTGGAACGACACGCCCTTGGGACCGATCGACCGGGTCTTGGGCTTGCCGACGTCGTGGAACAGCGCGGCGAGCCGGACCTCGAGCCGGCACGCCGACTGCGCCACGACGGCGATCGTGTGGGTGAGGACGTCCTTGTGCCGGTGGATCGGGTCCTGCTCGACCCGCATCTCCGGCAGCTCGGGGAGGAACATGGCTGCGAGCCCGGTGTCGCACACGAACCACAGACCGGCGCTCGGGTCGTCGACGACGACGAGCTTGCAGAGCTCGTCCCGGATCCGTTCCGCGGACACGATCGACAGTCGCTCCGCACCGGACACCACGGCGTCGAGCACATCGGGCGTCGGCACCAGGCCGTACCGGGCGATGAACCGGGCAGCGCGGAGCATCCGCAACGGGTCGTCGGAGAACGACTCCTCGGCGGTCATCGGGGTGCGCAGGACCCGGTCGTGGAGGTCGTTGATCCCGTCGAACGGGTCGATCAGCACCGGGGCGTCCGTCGTCACCTCGAGCGCCATGGCGTTGACCGTGAAGTCCCGGCGAGCGAGGTCGTCGGTGACGTCGCGGCTGAACCGCACCGCCGGCTGACGGCTCTCCGGACGGTAGGTGTCGGCCCGATGGGTGGTGATCTCGAACGTGTCGGCGCCGACCCGCACCCCGATGGTCCCGAACTGCTCCCCGGTGGTCCACACGGCGTCGGCGACCGGGGCCACGATCCGCTTCACCTCCTCCGGCTCGGCGTCGGTCGTGAGGTCGATGTCCTGCGGTTCCACCCCGCCCGAGGTCGCCGACCCGGTCCCGGTGGATCCCGCCGGGCCGGAGAGGAACAGGTCCCGGACACACCCACCGACGAGGTAGAGACGGGCGTCGGCCCGGCCGAACACCCCGGTCAGCGGCGCCGCGCGGTCGATCAGGCGGCGGGCGCGCTCCGGTGTCACGATTCGAGCGTAGTTGGAGGATCCCACAGTCCGACCCGACCGGACGCTGCACCACCCCGCTCCGGCCCGTACGCTCTGCAGCGGATCCACCGATGACCTCCCGAGCCACCCTCACCCTGGGACGCGACCGCTACCGAGTCGGACCGTGGCACGCCGACCCGGAGACCGCCTACCTGGCGCTGACGCCGGAGTCGCCGCGCGTGCGCGACGACACGCTCCTCGCCTGCCTGGACCGGCTCGGCGACGGCGGGTACCGGTCCGTCATCACCTCGGCGTTGCACACCGACGAGACCGGACCGTTCCTGCGCCTCGGTTTCGAGGAGTTCGACCGGCTCCGGGTCCTGGCGATCGACCTGGACGAGCCGGTCCCGGCCCCGGAGGTCCCCCGCCCCTACCGGCTCCGGCGGGCCCGGCGATCGGACCGGGCCGCCGCCCTGGCCACCGACCGCCGGGCGTTCCCCGACTTCTGGCGCCTCGACGCCGAGTCCATGCACGACGCCGAGGCGGCCACCCCGTCGACCCGGTTCCGGGTGGTCGAACGCCCGTCCGGCGTGGTGGCCTACGCGATCACCGGTCGCAGCGGTGGACAGGCGTTCCTCCAGCGCCTGGCGGTCGACCCCGCCGACCAGGGCCGGGGTCTGGCGACGGCCCTGTGCCGGGACGCGATGCGCTGGGCCAGTCGGCGGTGCCACCGACTGCTGGTCAACACCCAGACCGACAACCAGCGGGCGCTCGACCTCTACCTCCGACTCGGCTTCGAGCTGACCCCGAGCGACCTGGTGGTCCTCCGCCGCCCGCTGCCGTGAGCCGGCCGGGCCGCCGCCCTGCGCGGATCCTCCCCGGAGTGGTCGTGGCAGTGGTCGTGGCAACGGTCGTGGCAGTGGTCGTGACACCGGTCGACGGTCCCGCCCCGCACCCCGGGGGCGACGGAGCTCGGGCGGACGCCCCGGTGGCGCTCGGACTGCAGCGCACGGTCGCCCGTCAGTCCGGTGCACCCGGGGCGGTCGACCTGCGACTGGCCTTCGTCTCCCCGTCGGTTCCGCCCACGGGGACCTTCGAACTGCGATTCGAACCGACCGCTGACATCCCCCGGGGATCGGTGCTCGAGGTGCGCTTCCACCGACAGATCACCAACCGTTCGCAACTGCGCGAACGCGTCGCCGCCATCGCCGACGGCGGATCCCCGGGGGGGACGGTGCGCCCGCCGGTCCGGGTCCCCGACGGCCTGCTCGGCAATCCGCTCGCCGGCTGGCGCCTCGAGCTCCGGGTCACCGACGTCGACCAGGGCGGCGACGAGATCGTGCTCCCGGACGACGGTATCGTCCCGGTGTCCCTGGACCTCGTCGACGCCGCCGGCGCACCACTGTGGGAACAGACCGTGTTCATGGTCCGGCCCCCGGCGGACCGGCCGCTGGGACGTGACGGTCGGCCGGCCGAGTTCGCCGTCACTGCGGCGCTCGCGCTCGACGCCGATCCGACCATCGACCTCGACGGGACGTCGACCCTGGACGAGGAGCTCCTCGGTCGGGTCGACCAGGTCGCCGACCTCCTGGCGGCCGTTCCCGAGTTCCCGTTCTCCCTGGCGCTCGAGCCCAACCTGCTCTCCGGGCTCGACCGGTCGGGCACCCGGTCCGCCACGGCGCTGTCCGAGGCCGTGCAGCAGCCGGGGCTCCGGGGCCGGAGCCTCCGGCGACCGGACGTACCGGTCGACACCGGCGGCATCATCCGGGCCAACGGCCTCGACGTGCTCGAGGAACTGCTCCAGACGGGCGAACAGGTCGTCGAGGAGGCGACCCTGCGTGCACCCGTCGACTCGACGTGGCTGCTCGACGAGACCGTGGACCCCGAGTCGCTCCCCGCCCTCGAGAGCCTGGGCGTGCGGCGGGTGGTGCTGCCCGCCGAGCGGATCGAGCGACCCGGTGACGTCGACGACGACGCCGCCCGGTGGCGGACGATGGCCCTGGCGGACAGCGCCACCGTCACCGGCGACGACCCGACGCTCACCCCGCTGACCGTCATCGCCGACGACCCGATCCTGTCCCTCCTGTCGCTCGATGCGTCGATCAGCCCCGGTGTGGCGGCCAACCGGATCTCCACCGAACTCGCCGCCGAGTGGTTCACCGCCGTGGACGCCGACACCGACGCGTTCCCCGGACCGCAGACGTTCATGTTCGTGCCACCACAGGTCGACCCGGCGCTCCTGCTGGCACTCGGTCCGGCACTCGACGGCACCGGGGTGCTCCGCGCCGACCCGGCCGCCGATCCGCCCCCGGCGGCCCCCATCGACGGCGAGGTCGCCGTGGCGACCGTGGCGGACCGGGACCCCGCCCCGCAGGAGGCCGCGATCGCCGAGTACCGCTCGACGCAACGACTCATCGGTGGCGTGCGCAGCATCGTGGGGCTCGCCGAACCCGACGTCACCACCTGGTCGTTGCTCAACAGCCAGAGCATGTCGGTCGCCGTCCCGGAACCCGAGCGGGCCGCCACCCACACCTCGATCGCCGAGCAGGCCCGGGCCCTGCTCGACGGGATCCAGGGCCCCGCCGACAGCTCGGTGGTCGTCGGCAACTCGCAGGCGACGATCCCGCTGCGCTTCACGAACTCGCTGCCGTACCCGGTCGACGTCGAGCTGCGGATCCGGAGCAACCGGGTCGAGGTCCGGGGCGGTGACCGACAACGGTTGCGACTCGAACCCGGCGACACACCGGTCGAACTCGCCGTCGAGGTCCGCGCCGGTGGTGTGTCGACCGTGCGGTACGACCTGACCTCTCCCGACGGCACCGTCGGGATCACCTCGTTCACGACCGAGGTCCGGGCCACCCGGTTCTCCGGGGTCGGGGCCGGACTGTCGATCCTCTCCCTCGTGGTGCTCGCCTGGTGGTGGATCTCGACGGCACTGCGCCGCCGGCGGCAGTCGGCCCGTGCGGCCGGACACCACCCGAGCGAATCGGTGACGAGTGCCGGGTCCGGCGTGGACGGTAGCGTCACCCCGCGTGGATGAGACGCAGGTCGGCGACAGCGGCAACGTGCCGATCGTGTCGTCCTCGGCCGGTCTGTCCGGTCTCGTCCTCGGCAGCCGGTACCGCCTGGACCGGCTCATCGGCTCCGGCGGAATGGCCCAGGTCTGGGAGGGCACCGACACGCTCCTGTCCCGCAAGGTGGCCGTGAAGCTCCTCCACCCGCACCTGGCGACGGACGAGCGGTTCGTGCAGCGGTTCCGCCAGGAGGCCCTGGCGACCGCCAGCATCAACGACCCGGGAGTCGTGGGGATCTTCGACACCCACAGCGATCCCGAGCACGAGGCCATCATCATGGAGCTGCTCGAGGCCACGACCCTGCGCGACCTCCTCGACCAACGTCGGACGCTCGACGCTGCGACGACCGAACGGATCGGACTCCGGGTGCTCGACGCGCTCGAGGCCGCGCACCGGGTCCGGATCGTCCACCGGGACATCAAGCCGTCCAACATCCTCGTGTGCGACGACGGTCGCGTGAAGTTGATCGACTTCGGCATCGCGCGCGCCGAGGACCACACCGAGCTGACCCAGGAGGGGTCGCTCATCGGGACGGCGTCGTACCTCTCCCCCGAGCAGGTGCGCACCGGGAAGGCCGAGTCCCGGTCGGACCTCTACTCGCTGGGCGTGGTGCTGTACGAGTGCATCACCGGCCGGACCCCGTTCGCCGGGGACTCGGCGGCGACCGTGGCGCTGGCGCGACTGCACTCCGCCCCCCTCGATCCTCGTCAGGTCCGGGCCGACGTCCCACCACACCTGGCACAGGTGGTCATGACCGCGATGGCCGTGGAACCCGCCGCCAGGTTCGCCACCGCGGCGGACTTCCGGGCAGCGCTCATGGGCGGGAGCATCCACGTGCCCGGTCCGCCGACCGGGTTCGAGTCGGGGGACGTGCTCGGTGGTGCCGAGGAGGCCCCGGAGTCGTTCTCCCGCTCCGAACGAGGGTGGCTCCTCCCGGCCCTGCTCATCCTGATCGTCGCGGCAGCCGTGACCGTCGCCGGTCTCCTCGTCAACGAGACCCGGTCCGTCGAGGACGGTTCCGTTCCTGCGACCGCCGCCCCCGCCGAGGAACCCGGAGCGCTCGCCGTCGCCCGGGTCGCCACGTTCGACCCCCAGGGCAGCGGTACCAAGGGGGAGAACGACGACGAGGCCGGACTCGCCGCCGACGGGGATCCTGGAACCGGCTGGAGGACCGAGCTCTACGACGAGCCCACGTTCTTCGGCTCCAAGACGGGTGTGGGTGTGGCGCTGGTCCTCGAGTCGCGATCCGAGGTGGACCGGGTGCGGATCGTCTCGAGCGACAACGGCTGGAGCGGCGCGGTCTACGTCATCGACGCCGACGTCGACGACTCGGTCGACCTCGGGCAGATCGAACCAGCGGCCGTCGTGGACGACGTCCGCGGGACGGTCGAGGTCTCCACGGACGGGGCGACCGGTCGGGTCGTCCTGTTGTGGATCACCTCGCTCGGCGACGCCGATGGGAGCGGGCACCGGGTGGAGATCGACGAGCTGGGCGCCGCCGGCCGACCGGCCCAGGGCTGAGGATCGCACGGTGGGCCGAACGCGACGTTCCACGCTGCGTCGACTCGACGAGGCCACGCTGATCGAACGGGCCCGATCGGGGGACGGTTGGGCGGCGGACGAACTCCTCCGCCGGTACGAACCGCAGGTCCGCAGCGTGTGTCGCCGCATCTGTCGGTCCCACCACGACGCCGAGGACGCCGCCCAGGACACGCTGGCCTCCATCAACGTGGGACTGCGCTCGTTCGACGGCCGTTCCGCGCTCGGCACCTGGGTCAACCGCATCGCCACCAACCGGGCGCTCGACGAACTCCGACGGCGCCACCGCCGCCCCGAGCCGGTGGGCGGCGACGAGCACGTGGTGAGCGACCAGCACCGGTCCGACGGGCCGTCCCCCGACGAGCCCGAACCGGCGGTCATCGGCGGTGAGACCCGGTCCGAACTCGCCACGGCACTCGCAGCGCTGCCCGACCTGCTCGCCGAGGCGGTCGCCCTCCGCGACGTCGCCGACCTGGACTACGCGACGATCGCCGAGGAGCTCGGCGTCCCGGTCGGCACCGTCAGGTCCCGCATCTCCCGGGGCCGGGCACAGCTCGCCGACCACCTCCGGGCCACCCCCGGATGGAACCGGTCGCCCGGGACGGACGTCCAAGCATCGGGCCGGTCCGGCGCCGACCACCACACACCCGAGACCAGGATGCACCCGACCCCATGAGCGCTCCTCCCCCGGACCGGGGGACCCCCGATCCGGACGCCCGGGGTGCCGAGGGTGCCAGGCCGGCCGACGACGAGGTCGTGTCGGCCGTGCTCGACGGGGTGGCGACCCCGGACGAGGAGGCCGCCGTCGCCGCCGATCCGGAGCTTCGACGTCGACTCGACGAGTTCACCGAGATCCGGACCGCCCTGCTGAGGGACCCGGCTGGAGGGGCGCACCTCACCGGGGGTGCGTCGACCGGGGACGAACTCGCCCACCGCCGGAGCACGATCCGCCGGGTCGCCGGCGCTGTTGGCGTCGCCGCCGCGGCGACCCTGCTGGTCGTCGGGTTGCTGGCATCGTTCCGCAGCACGGACCCGCCGGACGTCGTGGCCACAGGAGGCCGCGACGAGGCGATCGAGCCGATCCCGTCGACGACGGCGCCCGCCACGGCCTCCGCCGACTCGGCGCTCGAGGAGGCGCCGGCCTCGACGGCCCCAGAGGTCCCCGGTGCGACGATCGCCGAGTTCCAGGGAACCGCCGCAGCTCCCGGACCCGACTGCGCCCGGGCGGTCCAGACACCGGATGGCGGGTGGGTCGTCGCCGGCACCGTGGCGTGCGGCGCCCTCCAGCTCCCGATCGTCACCTCGAACGAGCTCGCGTCGATCATCGAGTCCCTGCTCGTCTCGAACCGATCGACCCTGATCGAGGTGGGCGTGGGGACCGGTCCGGCCGGTACCTCGTGTCCCTCCCGCGACCCGCTCGGTTCCGTGCCCCTCGGTGCCGTGGCGGTCACCGACGGGACCGGGCCCCTGGCCCTCGTCCTCGACGAGTCCGACCGACTGTTCCTGCTCGACGCCTCCACCTGCTCCCCGCGGTGAGCTCCCGCCCTCGGGACACCGCCGCACCCGGCGGCGTGGTGGACCGCACCACCCTCCGCACGCTCTAGTCTCTGCGGCGATGTCCAACACCGGCGCAGACAGGGTCCCACCAGCGGCCGATGAGTCGGACTGGACCGACCAGGTCACCGACCTGATCGTCGACACGGTCGACAAGGTCCGCTCCCGGACCACGGGGCCCCTCCTCGAGGCGAGTCGGGCCGGGGTGCTGGCACTCGTCGCCGTGATCGTCCTGCTGCCCGTCCTGGCCATCGTCACCGTGGGCACGACCCGGTTCCTCCACTGGCTCCTCCCCGGGGGGATCTGGGTCTCCTACACGGTCATGGCCATCCTGTTCCTGGTCGCCGGGGCCCTGCTCTGGCGACAGCGTCGGGACTGAGATCGCCCGGGGATTCCCAACATCCCGGTACGTCAGGCGGACGGTTCCGGGTCGAAGTGCAACGAGGTGAGCGATGAGCACATCCGACGACGTCCGCAACGTCACCATCATCGGATCGGGTCCGGGCGGCCTGACCGCTGCCATCTACACGGCGAGGGCGACGCTCGAACCCCTCGTCATCGAGGGGGAGCCCTCGTCGACGAGCGACCAGCCCGGTGGTCAGCTGATGCTGACCACCGACGTCGAGAACTTCCCCGGGTTCCCCGACGGCATCACGGGTCCCGAACTGATGGCAGGGTTCCGGGCCCAGGCCGTCCGGTTCGGGGCCGAGATCCTGACGGCCAAGGTCAGCAGGGTCGACCTCACGACCTGGCCGTTCGAGCTGTGGGTCGGGACGACCGACGGTGACCCCACCTACCGGTCACGGTCCGTGATCGTGGCGACCGGTGCCTCGTCGCTCATGCTGGGCCTCCCGGCGGAACAACGGCTGCTCGGCCACGGTCTGTCGACGTGCGCGACCTGCGACGGGTTCTTCTTCCGGGACCAGGACATCTGCGTCGTCGGCGGCGGCGACTCGGCGCTCGAGGAGGCCCTCTTCCTCTCCCGGTTCGCCCGCACCGTCACGGTGATCCACCGCCGGGACACGCTCCGTGCGTCCAAGATCATGCAGGCCCGGGCCTTCGACAACCCGAAGATCGAGTTCCTGTGGAACACCGTGGTGGCCGACCTTCTCGGCGAGGAGCGGCTCACCGCCGTCATCACCGCCGACGTCGCGACCGGGGAACAGACCACCCGGCCGTTCACGGGGATCTTCGTGGCCATTGGTCACCGCCCCAACACGGGGCTGTTCGCCGGTCAGCTGGAGCTCCACGACAACGGGTACCTGCGGACCTTCGACGACCGGTCGCACACCAGTGTCGAAGGTGTCTTCGCATGCGGGGACGTCCAGGACGACTGGTACCGGCAGGCGATCACCGCGGCCGGCAGCGGGTGCATGGCTGCGATCGACGCCGAACGGTGGCTCGAGGCCAAGGGACACTGAGGACCGCAGACGGCGACGGAATGGGCCGCCGCCCCGAGGCGTTGACCCGTCTGGCCCCGTGGACGAAGGTGTCCTCGGCAGGATCCGAGCGAGAGAGAGGCTGACGATGGGTGTGATCGAACTCACGGATGCGACCTGGGACGAAGAGGTGAAGGGCTCCGACGTGCCCGTGCTGATCGACTTCTGGGCGCCGTGGTGCGGGCCGTGCCGGATGATCGCCCCGATCCTCGAGGACCTCGCCGAGGAACACGGTGACGCCCTCAAGGTGGGCAAGCTCAACGTCGACGAGCACTCGGAACGAGCACGATCGTTCAATGTGACCAGTATCCCTTTCTGCATCGTTGTGAAAGATGGGGAGGTCGTCGCCGAGATGACGGGCGCCCACCCCAGGAGCAAGTTCGACGAGGTGCTCGCCCAGATCCTCTGACGGCCCGGACCACCCGGGCGCGACGGAACGGGCTGCCCCCTCGATCGACGTGGACCTCTCCCACCTCCCGCTGCGACACGGTGCGACCGGGCAACCGGTCGAGGATCTCCAGCGCATGCTCCGAGCCCAGGGCTGCTACGACGGGGCGATTGACGGCGTGCTCGGTGACGAGACCCGTTCGGCCGTCACAGCGTTCCAGTACCGGCACCCGGACCTCGAGGTCACCGGATCGTGCGACCGGGCGACGTGGATCCGACTCGCGGACACGGACCGACCCTTCGTCGACGAGCAGGACCGGTCCCGGGAACGGCTGCTGTACCTGCAGTGGCCGATGCTCCAGGGCGTCGACGTCGAGGAGCTCCAGCTGCGTCTGAGTGTGCTCGGCTTCCACCCGGGGAGGATCGACGGGATCTTCGGGCCCGGCACCGCAGACGCCGTCGGCAGGTTCCAGCGCAACACCGGCATCATCGAGGACTCCGTCTGCGGACCCGACACCCGGAGCATGCTCGTCGACCTGTCGCACCGCCAGTCCCGGGCTCCCGACTCCGGGGACCACCAGCTGACGGTGAGCGCCGTGATCGAAGGTGAACTCCTGCGCTGCGCGCCTCCGGCCGACCAGGTGTTCGCGCTCGGCGCTGACCCCGACGACCGGGTCCTCGGCACCTCGGTTCACCGGGCGCTCGAGGAGCTCGGCCGAACGGTGCACCTGATCGCCGGACCCGCCGAGGAGCAGGCAACCCGCTGCAACGACCTGGGAGTCCGGGCGTTCGTCCACCTCGCGACGACCGACTCGGCCGAAGTCACGATCGCCTTCTACGGCCGGCCGGACGGCTCCCACCACTCGCTCGGTGGACGCCTCCTCGCCACCTCGCTCTCGGAGCGCATCGGATCAGCCGTCGACGACGTCACGGTGACGACGCTGGCCCGGCAGTCGGTGCGACTGACGCAGACCCGGTGCCCGGCGGTCGAGGTCGAGCTCCCCCGCGCGGTGCACGACCGGATCGACGGCAGCCACCTCGCAGCGGGGATCGAGGAGTGGCTGACGTCGACCGAGGTCGACGAACCGCAATCCTCCTGACCGCTCGCACCTCAACCTCTGGTCGAACTCCTACCCACAGGCTTGTCCACACTTGGGGACAAACCATCGAGTGACGCTCGAGACGCAGCTGGGACGCCGACTGCAGGTCGATTCGGGTCCGGAACCTCCGGTCACTCGGCGATGATCAGCCGGTAGATCCGCTCCAGGTCCTCGAGGTTGGCGAAGTCCACCACGACCTTGCCCCGACGAGCGGACATCGTGATCGACACCTTGGTGTCCAGCCGATCAGCGAGGAGTTGCTCGAGTTCGAGCAGACCGGGGGGCCGGAGCTTCGGACGCTCCGGTCCCGGAGTGTCGTCCCCGGGGCCCGACTCACCAGAGTCACCAGCCGGAGCCCCGCGCTCCAGATCGAGCCGTTCCCGAACCAGTTGTTCGAGCTCGCGCACGCTCAGACCCTCGTTCACCGCCCGTCGTGCGAGTGCTTCCTGGTAGGCGCGATCCGGGTGCCCGAGCAGGGCCTTGGCATGGCCGGCCGAGATCAACTCGTCTCCGACCAGCCGTTGAACGGCAGGCGTGAGCTGGAAGAGTCGCAGCAGGTTGGCGACGGAGGCCCGGCTCCGGCCGACGCGCTGGGCCACCTGCTCCTGGGTGTATCCGAAGTCCTCGATGAGCTGCTGGTAGGCCGCCGCCTCGTCGAGGGGGTTGAGGTCCTGCCGGTGGAGGTTCTCGACGAGCGCCTGCTCGAGGGAGGCCACGTCGTCCGCCGTGCGGACGACCACCGGCACCTCGGTGAGTCCCGCCCGCCTGGCTGCTCGGAGTCGCCGTTCACCAGCGATCAGCTCGTACCCGTCGTCAGCGCTCCGGACCAGGAGCGGCTGCAGGACCCCGACCTCACGGATCGAGTCCGCCAGACCGACCAGCGTCTCCTCGTCGAAGCTCCGACGCGGCTGGTACGGGTTGGGGCGGACCTGGTCGATCGGTACGACGGTGTAGCCGATCCCCGGCTCCGCCGTATCGGTCCCCTGGGGAATGAGCGAGCTGATCCCCCGCCCGAGTCCTGACTTACGAGACACCAGCGACCTCCCTGGCCAGTTCCCGGTAGGCCACGGCCCCCCGGGAGCTCGAGTCGAAGACGGTGATCGGCTGACCGTGCGACGGCGCCTCCGATAGTCGGACATTCCTCGGGATCTTGTTCCGGAAGACCTTCGAACCGAAGTAGCCCTGAATCTCGTCGGCCACCTGGTCAGCCAGCTTCGTCCGCCCGTCGTACATCACCAGCAGGACCCCGGTGATCTCGAGTTGGGGGTTGAGGTTGGTCCTGACGAGCTCGATGTTGTTGGACAGGAGCGCCACGCCCTCGAGTGCGAAGTACTCGCACTGCACGGGGACGATCACCTCGGTGACCGCCGCCAGTCCGTTGAGCGTGAGTAGACCGAGCGACGGCGGACAGTCCACGAGGATGTAGTCGTAGTCCTCCCGAACCGCGTCGACCGCACGCTTCAGGCGGGTCTCACGGCTCATCATCGGGACCAGCTCCACCTCGGCACCTGCCAGGTCACGGCTCGCCGGTGCCAGGAAGAGGTTCCGGACCTCGGTCGGCTCGACACAGTCCTCCAGACCCAGACCGTCGATCAGCACCTCGTAGGTGGTGCCCTCGAGCGAGGTCGGATTGATCCCCAACCCGGTGGTCGCGTTGCCCTGCGGGTCAAGGTCGACCACCAGGGTCCGGAACCCGAGTTCGGCCAACGCCGCTCCCAAGTTGATCGCAGTGGTCGTCTTGCCGACACCACCCTTCTGGTTGGCGATGGCGATCACCCGGGGGGTTGGCGGCACCGGCTGCGCAGCCGGCGTGGACTCGGTCGCTGGCGTCGGATCCGAAGCCGGGTCCGAGGGGGCGGGTGTCTGCGACGTCTGGTCGTGCTCCGCCGGCCCGACGTCGGTGACGGGTAGATCACTCACACCACAGCCTCCTCGTTGATCTCCGAGCGGGTCGACCCAGATCGCCCCTGACGAGTGCTCCACCGAAGATCCCTCAGGGGTGTGACCGCTCGGCGTGCGTTCGCTCAGCCCGGTGGCGAGCAGATCGCTCCGCCATCCTCGCCGGGACTCGGGCCGAGGTCAAGGCTTTCGCCGTGTTCCACGTGGAACAGGGACCACCCCAACCGGGCTGTTCCACGTGGAACAGGAATCACCCCAACCGGGCTGTTCCACGTGGAACAGGAATCACCCCAACCGGGCTGTTCCACGTGGAACAGCCCGCTGCCCCCTGTCCCCGGGGGCCCTGCTCAGAAGACCGGGCGCTGGGCGGGTACGCCGTCGGGGCGGGGGTAGCCCCCCACCGCCTCGGTGCGCTCGATCACCTGGACCGTGGCACCGTCGGCCGAGATCCGTCCGCTGGCCCGCAGTCCGAGGCGACGGAGTCCAGCCTCGGGCCAGCGGGACCCATCGGTGTCAGGGGGTTCACTGACGACGAGGACCCCACCGAGCGTCAGGAACCCGACGCCGCACTCGGCGGTGACGGCAGGCGGACCGAACGACCGGGCGACCACGGCCGCGCACGTCCCGGCGAACTCAGCGGTCCGGGCCACCACCTCGGCTCTCCCCTGGACGACCCGGGTCCGCGGGGCGAGACGGATCGCCCACTGTTCGAGGAACCGGCACCTACGGGCACTCGCCTCGAGCAGCACGAACTCCCGATCGGGGAGACGGTGGGCCAGGAGCAGACCGGGGAGACCGGCCCCGGAACCCAGGTCGAGCGTCCGGCCGTCTGGGGGCAGCGCGGCCTCGAACGCGGCTGCGTTCGCGAGGTGACCCGCCAGATCAGGGTCTCCGACCAGTCCGGTCCGGACTGCGGCCGCCACGTACTCCTCGAGCGCCGCGACGTCTCCCGTCGGCGGGTCCTCCACCGGCAACGCTTCAGGCCGGACGAACCACCACGCGGCGATTCGGCTCCTCGCCCTCCGAGGTCGACGTCACACCGTCGATCGACGCAATGGTGTCGTGGACGACCTTGCGGTCCGGGCTCGACATCGGCTCGAAGGGGATCGACGAGCCTGACTCGACCGCGCGCTCTGCGGTCGCCCGGACGAACGCCTCGAGCGCTGTCCGGCGTGTGGCCCGCACTCCCGCCACGTCCACGACGACGCGGCCGTACTCACGGTCTCCGGCTTCACGCTGGACCACGTGCCGGGTGATCTCCTGGAGGGCGTCGAGGGTTCGCATGCCCGGACCGATGAACAGTCCGACCTCGCTGCCGTCGATGTCGACCCGCAGGTCGTTGTCGTCTGTCAGCTCGGCGCTCACGCTGGTCTCGAGACCGATGGCCTCGGACAGTCCGGCGATGAACCGCTCTGCGACGTCCTGCTGCTCTGCTGCTTCCATCATCTCTCGCTCCTGTCGTCGTGCACCCGGCTCACTGCGGCTCGACCGCCGCTCGGACTCGCGCTCGGCACTCCCATCGCCCGATTCCGAACCCGTCGGACCGGCCGCCTCGTGCTCCTCCACCTGGTCCGGAGCCGGAGTCGCGGTCCCACCGGACCGGGTACGACGCTTGGCTCCGCCCCCCGTCGAACGCTTCCGGGGGCGCTCCTGCTTGGGCCGAGGCGCTCTGGGGAGCACTCTGGCACGCACCCTCGCCACGCCGCGGGTGCGACCGAACAGCCCCGCACGCGGCTCCTCGAGGACCTCGAACTCGGCATCGGCCTCGTCGACACCGAGTTCGTCGAGCGCTCGGTCCCTGGCCTCTGCCACTGTCCCGGCACTGAATTCAACCCACTCCACGCTGCAACCTCACCTCTGATCACGACCTGGAGCGCCGCTCTGCCTGGGTTCTCCCGAGCGTCGTCGACTCCCCGAACCGGACTTCCGTCCGGCGGTCTGCTGCTTCGATCCCGTCTTCTTGGGCGACTTCCCGCCCGACGAAACACCGGTCGTTCCGTTCCCACCGTTCGCCTTCCCCGCCGACCTGCTCCCTCCCTGACTCTTCCCGCTGGTGCCCTCCTCACCTCCGGACGCCTCGCTCGTGCGACCATCCTTCCCACCGGCACCCTTCCCACTGCCATCCTTCCCGCCCCCGTCCTTCCCACCGCCGTCCTTCACAGCGGGGGAGGAGTCCTTGGAGTAGATCGACCGGGTGATGTAGGCATTCGTGCCGATCCGACAGAGGTTCTGGGTGCACCAGTACACCGACAGCCCTGCGGGGAACCCGAACGAGAAGATCGGCAGGAAGAACGGCATGATCCGCATGATCATCTGCTGCTGCGGATTGACTGCGGCATCCTTGTTGCGGGCCCGAAGCTGGCGGTTCTGGTACAGGCCGGTCGCGAGCATGATCCCGAGGAGGATGAAGAACGGGATGGCGGTCACCAACCCGATCCGGAGCGCCTCGCTCGGGGTGAGCGCCAGATCCATCCCCAGGAACTCCATGCTGTTGGTGTTCGACAACGACTGGTAGAGGTTCGTGTCCGGGTTCAGGTGGAGCGGCCGGAAGTTCTGCTGCTCGAACACCCACGGAGTGAGTTCCACGCCCTTCTGGAACTCGCCGGCGAGCTGACCGACGCCACTGCCCGTTCCGCCGACGCGGTTCGTGAGCCCCCGGAGCAGCTGGTACATGATGATGAACACCGGCATCTGGGCCAGGAGCGGCAGACACCCCCCGAGGGGGTTGATCTGGTTCTCCCGGTAGAACTTCATCATCTCCTCGTTCTGCTTCTCCCGGTCGTTCTTGAACTTGGTCTGGATCCGCTTCATCTCCGGTTGCAGTCGCTGCATCTGGAGCATCGACTTGGTGCTCTTCACCGTCAACGGAGTGATGAGCACCATCACGAGGATCGTCAGGAGGATGATCGACACCCCGTAGCTGGGGATCAACGTGTAGAAGAAGTTGAGGACGGAACCGACCAGATCGAAGAACCCTTCGAACATCACGCACGCTCCTGCATCGACGGTTCCTCACCCCGGCCCGGCACCGGGTCGTACCCCTGGGTCCCCCAGGGGTGGCAGCGACCGAGCCGACGGACGGCCAGACCGGTCCCCTTGAACGCTCCGTGGGTCTCGACTGCTTCGATCGCGTAGGTCGAACAGGACGGCACGTGTCGGCAGGGAGACGGCCTCCCGGCACTGACGTACTGATAACCCTTGACCACACCGATGGCGAGCCTCGCCGCGATCGATGACGTCGATGCATCACCGTCGGTTCTACCGTCGGTTGTGATCGATTCACCGGGTCGTGCGGTCACGGATCCGACCTCCGGGACTCACGCTGCCCCGAGGAGGTCGTCGAACGCCTCGAGAAGTTCAGCCCGTAGTTCGACGAAACCCAATCCGGCCGCCCCGGGCCGGACCACGACCAGGAACCAGCCCTGATGATCGACCTGCGCGTCGGACCACTCGGACACGACCACCCGGACACGCCGTCGGATGCGGTTGCGCACGACAGCGGAACCCACACGTCGGGAGATCGCACAGGCGAGACCCACACCCGGAGCGGGCCTGTCGGGTGGACCGCCCGACCGCACCACCGTGAAGTTGGGCGTCGACACCCGGTGCCGGGAGCGACTGAGCGAACGGAAGATCGCACGCGACGAGATCCGGTGGATCAAGCCGCCAGGCGCTGCCGGCCCTTGCGCCGGCGGTTCTTGAGGATCGACCGACCCGCACGGGTCGACATCCGGTGACGGAACCCGTGCTTGCGGGCCCGACGGCGCTTCTTGGGCTGGTACGTACGCTTCACGACATCCTCCGGCGAACCCGTCGACTGGTGGGAGCAGTCATTCCGGACGGCGATCTCCGTGCCGGTCCGGTGGCCCTGAGTCGGGACAGGGCCGAATCTGGAGCCTAGGTCACCCGGTTCGATGTCGCCATTCCGTTCTCCGAGCGCCGACGGTGGCAGTACACGAGCTCGCTCACCCGGCCCTGTGGATGATCGAGGAAATCACACTCTCAGCGCTCGGATTCAGTCACTCTGAGTGGTGTGACCATCGTCTCCTGTCCGCTTGCCGCTGTGGATGCCGACCGGTAGCGTCGCCGATCACTGCAACGACGCCGTTCTGGAGATCCGAGTGATCACTCCGTCCCTCCAGATGCTGTCCACACCTGTGGACAGCACTGTGGACCGCATTCCCGTGGTTCCACACACCCCATACGACACCGCTCACCCCTGAGATCGAGGTCCCCACACCGTGCCGAACGACGAGGCCGACTCCATCTGGAACACCGTCTCGAGTGTCCTCAGTTCACAACTGCAACCGGGGACCTGGCGGTCCCTGTTCGAGGACGCCCGGGTGGTGGACCTCACCGATGACACCCTGACGATCGCCGTCCCGAGTCAAGTGGCTCGCAGTCGAATCGAGCGCAAGTTCGGCGGCATGATCGACGACGCACTCGAGATGAGCGGGTACAGCGACATCAAGGTCATCGTCGAGGTGGAGATCGACCGGACCGAGCCCACTCCACCAGTCGAGACGACCACGGTCGACCCCGCGGCCGAGGGCCGTTCGGCCACCACGTCACCGCAGGAACCAACCGACCCGACATCAGGCGTGACGCTGTCGTTCGACAGCTTCGTCACCGGGCCGTCCAACCGATTCGCACACGCTGCGGCACTGTCGGTGGCCGAGACACCGGGCCGGAGCTACAACCCCCTGTTCATCTACGGACAGGCCGGGCTGGGCAAGACCCACCTGCTCCAGGCGATCGCCAGCTACGTGCGCCAGAACTACTCGGGTTACGTGGTCCGGTACCTCTCGACCGAGACCCTCCTGAACGAGCTCATCAGTGCCATCCGGAACAACACACAACAGGAGTTCAAGCGCCGCTACCGGGAGATCGACGTCCTGCTCGTGGACGACATCCAGTTCATCGAGGGGAAGGAACAGCTCCAGGAGGAGTTCTTCCACACGTTCAACACCCTCCACGGCGACCAACGACAGATCGTGCTGTCCTCCGACCGGTCCCCCGACAACATCGCCACCCTCGAGGACCGCCTGCGGAGCCGGTTCAAGTGGGGTCTCATCACCGACATCCAGCCTCCGGACTTCGAGACACGGCTGGCCATCCTCCAGAAGAAGAGTGAACAGGCCGGCTCGGAGGTACCCCCGGAGGTCCTCGAGTTCATCGCATCGAACATCGCGGACAACATCCGTGAACTCGAGGGAGCCCTGATCCGTGTGAACGCCTACGCCACCCTCAGTCGGACACCACTGACCATCGACGTGGCCCGGGAGGTGCTGGCGGACACGATCGCATCGGCCAAGCCCAAGACCATCACCCCGCGGCTGATCCTCGAACAGACAGCGGCGATGTTCGGACTGGAGGTGGACCAACTCATCTCGCGGAGCCGGACCCGGGACCTGGTCCACGCCCGCCAGGTGGGGATGTACGTGTGCCGGGAGCTGACCGACCTGTCGTACCCGCAGATCGCCAAGCAGTTCGGAGGCCGGGATCACACGACCGTCATCCACGCCTACGAGAAGGTGTCGACCCGCATGGCGGACAAGCAGAAGACCTACGACGACGTGACGGCGCTCATCCAACAGATCCTGAACAGTGACTGAACACGAACCCGGTGGTGAGCACCGACTCGATGGTCGATCCGGTGGCCGCCCCGGTGGAAGGGGAGTTGGATCGCGACCGGAAGGGAACCCGGTCGCGACCGGGACGAGGAGTGGACGACTGCCCATCAGGACGGTGCTGGTCCACAGGCACCGATGGGCGACGACCGCACCCCTGGGGATCGAGGACCGGGGCTGTGGACGCCCGGGTCGCGCCGTGACAGGCCTGCGCTAGGTTTCCCCCAATCCACAGCGCCTACTACTTCTGCTGCCGGAGATACACCAGATGAGTTCCAGTAGTGGGGAAAGCGAGACACGGTGAAGTTCCGCTGTGAACGAGACGTCCTGACCGAGGCCCTGAGTGCAGCGAGTCGCGCTGCGAGCCCGAAGGCGCAGCTGCGGGTGCTCTCGGGGTTGCGATTCGATCTCCGAGGTGACCAGCTGATCGTGACGGGGTCGGATCTCGAACTGACGATCAGCTGCACACTCGAGGTCGCCGGGACCGAGGACGGCACGGCCGTGCTGCCGGCCAAGCTCGTGACCGAGATCGTGCGTCACCTTGAGCCCGGTGCGGTGGAGGTGGAGACCAGCGCCGAGCGTTCACGGGTGTCGAGTGGCCGATCGGAGTTCACGCTCCTGCCCATCCCGCCGGACGAGTTCCCGAATCCTCCTGAGCTCGAGGGGGAGCAGGTCACGATCCAGGCCGGGGAGTTCGCCGAGGGGCTCCGTCAGGTCGTCGGGGCTGCGTCGACCGACGAGTCGCGCAAGGTCCTCACGGGCGTCCTCCTCGCTGCGGAGGCGGACGGGTTGCGCATGGTCGCGACGGACTCCTACCGGCTCTCCTTCCGTGAGTTCCCGGGGTCCTCGGTGCTCCAGGCCGGCCAACGGGTGAACGTTCCGTCCCGGGCGCTGCAGGAGCTCACCCGGTCGCTCGATCCCGAGGCCGAACTCGAGATCACCCTGGCCGACACCATGGTGTCGTTCCGCTTCGGTGGATTCGTGTTGTCGTCGTGGCTCATTCGCGACGAGTTCCCCGACTACGCCAAGCTGATCCCGACCGACATGCCCAACGAACTGACCGTCGATCGTCAGGTCTTCCTCGACGCCATTCGTCGGGTCAAGCTCATGGCTCGCAACAACAGTCCGATCCGGCTGGAGATGCAGGACCAGGTCGTTCGGTTGAGCGCCCAGAACCCGGAGGACGGAGAGGCGGTCGAGGATGTCGACGCCAAGTTCGTCGGTTCCGAACTGACCGTGGCGTTCAACCCGGAGTACCTGATCGACGGTCTCGAGGTCGTTCCGGGCGACGAGGTGGTCCTGCAGACCCGCGATCCCCAGAAACCCGCTGTCATCCGCCCCACCGAGTCACAGGATCTGCTCTACCTGCTCATGCCGGTGCGGGTGTCCTGATCCTCGGTGTTCGTCAGGCACCTGTGGCTCCGGCACGTCCGGTCCCACGGTGAGGTCGACCTCGAACTCAGTCCGGGGGTCAACCTGTTCGAGGGTCCGAACGGGGCGGGCAAGACCAATCTGGTCGAGGCGATCGCCTTCATCGGTTCGTTGCGATCGTTCCGGGGGGCACCGACCGAGGCGTTGGTCCAGGCGGGGGCGGATGCCGCGACCATCCGGGCCGAGATCGTCGTCGCCGGGCGGGAGCACCTGTTCGAGAGCGAGATCCCGCTGCGCGGTCGGATGCGGGTGCAGGTCAATCGGAACCGACTCCAACGGCGTCGGGACCTGCTCGAGATCGTCCAGACGACGGTGTTCGGTCCCGACGACCTCGAACTCATCAAAGGAGGCCCGGGTGTGCGCCGTGACCTGCTCGACGACGCCGTGGTCCAGGTGCGGCCCGCCGATGAACTCGTCGTCACGGACTGGGAACGGAGCCTCCGACAACGCAACTCGTTCCTGAAGCAGGCCGGCCCCGCCGCCGCCCGGGCGGGGCTCGATGAAGCCGGGAGGACGACCCTGGAGGTGTGGGACTCGAAGTTCGTCGAACTCGGCGGAGCGGTCCATCGGCTGCGACAGGGGATGGTCCAACGGCTCGAACCCTTCGTCCAGCAGGCCTACACCAGGGTCGCCGGCCGGCCGAGCGATGTGCGACTCCGGCTCGCACCGGGTTGGTCGGGTGAGGATCTCCCCGCAGCGCTCGCCGCAGCCCGGGTCGACGACCTCCGTCGCGGTGTGAGCATGGTCGGGCCCCACCGTGACGAGCTCGTCGTCGAGCTCGACGGGCTGGCTGCCCGGACACACGCCTCCCAGGGCGAGCAACGCTGTCTGGCACTGGCCCTCCGGCTCGGCGTCCACGACTTCGTCACCGTTGCCCGGGACCGACCACCGGTGTTGATCCTGGACGACGTGTTCTCGGAACTCGATCCCGACCGCTCCCGGGCACTGGTCGGCGCGCTCCCCACCGGGCAGATCTTCGTGACGTCGGCGATCGGTGCGCCCCCGGGTGTCGTGCCGGATGCGGTGTTCGAGGTGGCGCCGGCGGGCACCGTCGTGCGCGCCGGGTAGCGTCGGGTCGTGGGTGTGGAGCCACTACCGACCGATCGGACTCCCGTGCGTCGACTGGGGCAGTCGCTCGAGCAGTGGGCCCGCATCGCCGGACTGGGCCGCCTGGATCTCGACGGGATGATCCGGGAGCACTGGACCCAGCTCGTCGGCCCTCGGCTCGCCCGCCTGACCGCACCCGTGCGGGTTCGCGACGGCCGGCTGGTGGTGAGTGCGTCGGTCCCCGCGGCCGCCGAGCAGATCCGCTGGTCGGCGGCGGACCTGATCCGGGCCATCGGTGAGGTGAGCGGTGACGCGGACGCCGTCCGGGTGGTGGACGTCCGGGTCGAGGGGACCCCGCCCGGACCCGGTTCCTGAGAGCGGATCCTCGGACCCTCCTGGGTGGTCCGAGGTACCCCTTCGGAAGTGCTAGTGTCCTCAGTCGCCGGGAAACACGATCTGCCGTGTTCTCCCCAAGTTTTCCACAGATCGCTGTGGGACCGGAGCGCCTGTGTCCACTGAGCCAGAATCGTATGGAGCCGAGGCGATCCAGGTCCTCGAGGGGCTCGAGGCGGTCCGGAAGCGACCTGGCATGTACATCGGTTCGACGGGTCCGGCGGGCCTGCACCACATGGTCTACGAGGTCGTCGACAACTCCGTCGACGAGGCCATGGCCGGGCACGCGACGACGATCCACGTGACGCTCCTCGCCGACGGCGGGTGCGAGGTCCGTGACGACGGTCGGGGGATCCCCGTCGAGCAGTCGATCCAGTATCCGGAACTCAGCGCGGCCGAGGTCGTCCTGACCGTGCTGCACGCCGGTGGCAAGTTTGGTGGCGGCGGGTACAAGGTCTCCGGTGGTCTCCACGGTGTCGGCATCTCGGTGGTCAACGCCCTGTCGACGCGGGTCGAGGTGGAGATCGACCGGGATGGTCGACGGCACGCCATGGCGTTCGCCGACGGCGGTGGGATCGTGGAGTCGCTGCACGACATCGGCGAAGCACCCGTCGGGCCCGATGGGGTGTCCCGAACGGGGACCACGGTTCGGTTCTGGCCGGATCCGACCATCTTCGACGAGGTGTCGTTCCGGGCCACGACCCTGCTCGAGCGGCTGCAGATGATGGCGTTCCTGAACGCCGGCCTCCACATCGTGTTCACCGATCAGCGGCAGGACTCCCCACCGGTCGAGTTCCGGTACGAGGGCGGGATCCGTGACTTCGTCCGTCACGTGAACGCCACCAAGGAGTCGTTGTTCAGCGACGTCGGGTACTTCTCGGCGTCCGAGGACCGTGACGACGGTTCCATGGAGGTCGAGGTCGCCTTCCAGTGGAACACCGGCTACCACTCCGACGGCCTGCACTCGTTCGCCAACGGCATCAACACGATCGAGGGCGGTATGCACGAGGAGGGTTTCAAGAAGGCCCTCACCAACACGGTGAACCGGTACGCCCGTGAGCACCAACTCCTCAAGGACAAGGACGAGAACCTGCAGGGGGAGGACATCCGCGAGGGGCTGACGGCGATCGTCTCGGTGCGCCTCACGGATCCGCAGTTCGAGGGCCAGACCAAGGCCAAGCTGGGCAACGTCCCGGTCCGGTCCCTCGCTGAACGGGCGACCAACGAGAAGCTCGCCGAGTGGCTCGAGGAGCACCCCTCCGAGGCCAAGCGGATCCTGCAGAAGGCCACCCAGGCCGCCCGGGCGCGTGAGGCGGCCCGGAACGCCCGCGACGCCACCCGACGGAAGTCGGCACTCGACGGTGCCGGACTCCCGGGCAAGCTCGCCGACTGCTCGTCCAAGGATCCGAGGGCATCGGAGCTCTACATCGTCGAGGGCAACTCCGCCGGCGGATCGGCCAAGGACGCCCGCAACTCCGAGACCATGGCGATCCTCCCCATCCGGGGGAAGATCCTGAACGTCGAGCGGGCCCGACTCGAGCGGATGCTGGCCAACACCGAGATCCAGGCGCTCGTCTCCGCGATCGGAGGTGGCGTCGGTGACGACTTCTCCGCCGAGAAGATCCGGTACCACAAGGTCATCATCATGTGCGACGCCGACGTGGATGGATCGCACATCCGGACGCTGCTGTTGACGTTCTTCTTCCGGCAGATGCGGCCGCTCGTCGAGCACGGGCACGTCTTCATCGCCCAGCCGCCCCTGTACTCGACGGAGGTCGGGCGCAACAAGGTGTACCTCAAGGACGACGCCGCCAAGGCGGCGTTCCTCGACGCCCACCCGAACCACAAGAACGAGTTCCAGCGCCTCAAGGGACTCGGCGAGATGGACGCCACGGAGCTCTGGGAGACCACGATGGACCCGGTCAGCCGGACGCTGCTGCAGATCTCGGTCGAGCAGGCCGCCATCGCGGACGAGGTGTTCTCGATCCTGATGGGTGACGACGTGGAGAGCCGCAAGACCTTCATCCAGACCAATGCCCAGGACGTGAGGTTCCTGGACATCTGACCGACCGGCCGATCCACCGCACCGAGGTACTCCGTGACCGATGAACCGACAGACGTGCCCGACGATGCAGCGGGCGACCGACCGGGGGATGTGACGCCCGCCGACGACGCGGGATCCGCCGTCGATGCCGGATCCGCCGACGACCCCGGAATCGGGGGAGCCATCGAGCCGATCGAGATCCAACAGGAGATGGAGCAGTCCTTCCTGGACTACGCCATGTCGGTCATCGTGTCCCGGGCGCTGCCCGATGTCCGGGATGGTCTCAAGCCCGTGCACCGCAGGATCCTCTGGGCGATGCACGAGGGCGGACTCCGCCCGGACCGGAACCACCGGAAGTGCGCCACGGTCGTCGGCGACGTGATCGGCAAGTACCACCCGCACGGTGACTCCGCCGTCTACGACGCGCTGGTCCGCATGGGCCAGGACTTCTCGCTCCGGCACCCGCTGATTGATCCGCACGGGAACTTCGGTTCACCCTCGGACCCGCCGGCGGCCTACCGGTACACCGAGTGCAGGCTCACGTCCCTGGCCCAGCAGATGCTCGCCGACATCGACGAGGAGACGGTCGACTTCGTCGCCAACTTCGACGGCTCGACCGAGGAACCGACGGTGCTCCCGGCCCGGTTCCCGAACCTGCTGGTCAACGGGTCACAGGGCATCGCCGTCGGCATGGCGACGAGCATTCCGCCCCACAACCTCGGTGAGGTGATCGACGCCGCCGTCCACCTGATCGAGCACCCCGACGCGACCACGGACGAACTGATGGCGTTCGTACAGGGCCCGGACTTCCCGACGGGTGCCCAGATCATGGGTCGGGCCGGTCTGGTCTCCGCCTTCCGGACCGGCCGGGGGTCGATCAAGCTCCGCGCCCGGGCGGAGATCGAGGAGGGTCCCCGCAACGAGCGGATCGTCGTGACGGAGATCCCGTACCAGACGTCGGTGGAGCAGATCGAGGAGAAGATAGCGGAGCTGGTCAACAGCAAGGTGCTCGAGGGGATCCGTGAGCTCCGCAACGAGAGTGCTCGGGGCCGCACCAGGTTCATCATCGAGCTCAAGCGGGACGCGCCTGCCAACGTGGTGCTGAACAACCTCTACAAGCACACGCCGATGCAGACGTCGTTCCCGGTGAACATGGTGGCGCTCGTCGACGGCGTACCTCACACACTCACGCTGCGCGACGCCCTGGTGCACTACGTCGAGCACCAGGTCGAGGTGATTCGACGTCGGTCGGAGTTCCGTCTGGCGAAGGCTCGACGCCGGGAGCACATCGTCGAGGGGTTCCTCCGGGCGCTGGACCTGATCGAGGAGATCATCGTTGCGATCCGGGCATCCGAGGACCGTGCCGCAGCGATCGCAGCCCTCCAGGCCGATGCGTTCGGCTTCTCCGAGATCCAGGCGACGGAGATCGTCGACATGCGGCTGTCGACGCTGACCCGTCTGGGGCGCGAGCGGCTCGAGGAGGAGCTGTCCCAGCTCCGGGCGACCATCGCCGAGCTCGAGTCGATCCTCTCCGACGAAGGGGTGCTCCGTCGGGTCATCGTCACCGAGCTCGGCGAGGTGCGCGAGGAGTTCGCGACCGAGCGGCGGTCCACCCTCGAGGTCGACGAGGGTGACCTCGACATCGAGGACCTGATCGACGACGAGGAGGTCGTCGTCGTGATGACCGCCCGGGGGTACATCAAGACGGTGGCCACCGACGCGTTCCGGGCCCAGGGCCGAGGTGGGGTGGGTGTGGCCGGGGCCCGCCTCAAGGATGAGGACTACGTCACCGAGCTGATCCACACCTCGGCCCACGCCTACCTGCTGTTCTTCTCGAACCTGGGACGGGTCTACCGGCTCAAGGCGCACCGGATCCCGATGAAGGACCGGACGGCCCAGGGGATCGCGCTCGTGAACCTGTTGAACCTGGCACCGGAGGAGCGGATCCAGACGATCATCGACACGCGGGACTACGAGACGAATCGGTTCCTGTTCTTCGTGACACGGTCCGGGACGGTCAAGAAGACGCGTTTCACCGCCTACGACTCGTCGCTCAAGACCGGACTGATCGCGATCGCGCTGCGCGACGGTGACGAACTGGTCCGGGTGATCCCGACCTCGGGCGAGGACGACATCGTGGTGGTGTCGGAGTCCGGGAAGGGCATCCGGTTCGCCGAGGACGACGTCCGGGAGATGGGCCGGGCGACGACGGGCGTCCGAGGCATGCGGCTCACCGGTGACGACCGCGTGGTCGGCGCCGACGCCGTGAGGCCGGGACAGGTCGTGCTGACCGTGACCGCCACCGGATTCGGGAAGCGGACCGTCGTCGACGCCCTGAGTCGGCAGGGCCGGGGTGGACAGGGCATGCGGATCCACCGGATCAAGGATGACCGTGGCCGCCTCGTGACCGGGCTCCTGGTCGACGACGAGGACCACCTGCTCCTGGTCAGTGACGGCGGTGTCGTCATCCGGACCTCGGCAGCGGAGATCTCGATGCAGGGCCGGGACGCCACTGGGGTGAGGGTCATGAACGTCGGTGACGATGGTCGCGTGGCAGCCGTGGCGCGGGTACCCGCCGGCGAGGCCGACGATGAGGCCGACGACGAGGACGGGTCCGGGTCCGCAGAGGCGGTCATCGGGGCCGATGCCGGTGGTGCGTCTCCGACGGACGTCGCAGAGCAGGGTGGACCGACGCCCGATCCCGGTTGACGTCGGTGGCGGAGGTCCTCCGGTTGGTTCTGCAGAGGTCGGCTCGGTCCGACCTCGGTCGACGGCCGTGGTGTCGCCACTGGACGGAGCGGGGAGCCGCCACCGTCCCGGTGCTCGTCGGAGCAGTGGCGCTGTCACTGGTGGGTGCGGCCGGCCTGGGCAGGGCGGCGGCGGTGACCGCCTCGGTGGCCCGGGTGCAGTCGATCGCCGACCTGACGGCGTGTGCCGGTGTGGTTGGGGGTGCACCTGCGGCGGGCCGCATCGCTGCGGCCAACGGCGCAGTGGTGGAGTCCTTCCACGTCGACGGAGCGGTGGTGTCCGTCGACGTCGCCCGGGTCGGGGTGGTCCGCTCCGCGACGGCGCGTCCAGCACGGGGCGACCGCGGGAGCGCAGCGGTGCCGGACGGTGCCGGGTGATGCTCCGACCGGGTCCTGTTCCCTCGCGACGGGTTCACTAGGCTCGCCACCGTGAGCAACCCGTCGTCATCGGACCAGCCGGAACCGACCGGTACACGAGGCCAGGGGTCCGGTGGGCGGCGCCCGGGAGCCACCGGGTCGGGCGGATCCACCGGTCGGCCGGTGCCGTCGACCGGTGGCTCGGCCGGTGGCTCGTCCGGCAGGCCGGGCGGCGGTTCGGGGGGCGGTTCGAGGGGCGGGAAGGTCCCTCCCTCGGGTCAACGGTCCACCGGGACGACCTCGACGAGGCCGGCTCCCTCGGGTGGGCCCTCGGCTGCTCCGACGGCGCCCCCTGCAGCATCCGGTCCGCGGTCGGGCGACGCGACCACCGTCGGCACCCGGACCGGGACGGTCGCACCGGCGTCGGTCGCTGCGGGCACCGAGGAGGAGACCAGCCGCCGCATCATGGGCTACCGCCGCCAGCGGTTCGAGGCCCGCAAGGTCCGGCGGCTCATCCGGCACATCGACCCGTGGTCCGCGCTCAAGCTCGCTGTGCTCGTGTCGCTCTCGCTCTGGCTCATCACCATGATCTCGGCGGTCATCCTCTGGACCGTCGCCCGGAACGCCGGGACGATCGGCAGCCTCGAGGAGTTCGTCAACTCGACGTTCTCGCTGCAGGACTGGAAGCTCGACGGCGACTTCCTGTTCCGCCAGTTCGCGCTCGTGAGCCTGCTCGGGTACCTGGGCCTGGCGGTCGCGACGGTGGTGGCGACGCTGGTGTTCAACCTCATCAGCGACATCATCGGCGGCGTCTGGGTCTCGGTCATCGAGGAGGAGACCGCCCGGCCGATGTGATGGCCACGACGGCCTCGGTCCCGTCCCGGGACCGGGGCGGCTTGCGGGCGTTCCGCGGTGGTCGGTTACGCTGGCGCTCCGCTGCGGTCGCAGCCCCGGGGCTATAGCTCAGTCGGTTAGAGCGCACCCCTGATAAGGGTGAGGTCGCTGGTTCGATTCCAGCTAGCCCCACTGCACCCGGTGACCACCTCGGCGCCGGGTCCACCGGGGTCCGGCCTCGCCGGTCGGACGACCCGGTCACGGGCAGGAGGATCAGCCGTGCGTGGAGTCCGACGGGCCGTGCTCGCCCTGTGCTTCGGTGTCGCCGGAGCGGTGCTGCTGCGGCTGGTCGGGGGCTCCGCGACCGTGCCCGAGCGGGGCGGGTGGCGTGAGCTCGAGGGTCCGGAGCTGCGGTGAGCACCGCCCCCCGTGTGGTCGTGGTCGGTGCCGGTGTGGTCGGTGCCCGGGTGACCAGGGAGCTCCTGGGACCGCTCGCGGATGGCGGGCCGGCGGTGTCCTCGGTCCGACTCGTCGGTCGGCGTCCGGCCCGACTCTCGGCGCTCGCCGGTGCGTTCGGTTCCCGGGTGGAGTTGGTCGAGCGTGACCGGATGGACCGGGCGAGCCTCGCCGGTGCCGACGTCGTCGTGGTCGCCCGGGCTGCCGGGGACCAGTTCGACGTGGCTGATCAGGCAGTGGCCGCCGGCGCCCACGTGGTCACCACGTCCGACGACCTCGAGGAGTGCCGGGCGCTGCTCGCCCTGGACGACCGGGCGTCCGCAGCGGGTCGGTCCGTGTCGATCGGGGCGGTCATGGCCCCCGGCCTCAGCTGCCTGCTGACCCGTCACGCTGCGGGACTGCTCGACGGCATCGACGAGGTGCACGTCGCCCGACTCGGAGCCGGTGGTCCGTCCTGCGCGCGCCAGCGCCGCCGGGCCCTGCGCGGCACGGCGACGGAGCTCCGGGACCGGTCCTGGTCCGACCGACCGGGGTTCAGCGGTCGGGAGCTCGTCTGGTTCCCGGATCCGATCGGAGGTGCGGACTGCTACCGGGCTGAGCTGCCCGATCCGCTGCTCCTGGTCGACGCCGTACCGGGCGTGCGCCGGGCCACCGCTCGGCTCGCCGCCTCACGTGTCGACCGGTGCACGTTCTGGTTGCCGATGTTCGTCGGCCCACCCGACGAGGGGGCCCCGGGCGCGGTTCGGGTGGAGGTCCGGGGACACCGTGCCGGCCAGCGACACGACGTCGTCTACGGAGTGTTCGACCGGCCGGCGGTGGCAGCGGCGGCGACCGCTGCGGTCGTGACGCTCCAGCTCGCCGCCGGGAGAGGTCCGGTGGGAGCGCACGGCCTCGCTGCGTGGACCGACCCGCTCCCGATCCTGCTGGAACTGGCTCGTCGAGGGGTCCGGGCGGCGGTGTTCGAGGGGAGTCGGGAGTTCGGGGTACGCGGGGATGACACCACGCTGAGTGGTTGACCGGACGGAGGTACCCCGCCCCGACGGGGCGTCTCGACCGCTCTGGGTGGCGAGCACTTTTTCCGGGAATTTCCCTCAAGTCCGAGGGGGGAAGTTGCCGATGAACTCCCGTCGTGTCGCTGGGCCGCGGCGGGAACCGACCCCACCCAGGGGGTCGGCCGGGCGAACAGGGGTGGGCGTGGACGATCCAGGTGGGCGACCCTCGAGGACCCGTCGTGTGGGGAACGACGGTCGCGCGGTCGCAGGCGACGATCTGGTCGAGGAGCACCTCGACCTGGTCGGTCAGATCGTGCACCAGGTGGCCGCCCGCTTCCCATCGCACGTCGACCGCGACGAGCTGCTCCGTGCCGGGATGCTCGGGCTCGTCGAGGCGGCCCGACGGTACGACGGTGATCGTTCGATCCCTTTCGCCCGGTACGCCGCCCGCCGCATCCACGGTGCCGTGCTCGACGCGGTGCGGGCCGTGGACTGGGCCCCCCGGTCGATCCGTCGCCGGGCCCGGGAGGTCGAGCGCACCGAGGCCGAGCTCGCCATCCGGCTCCGTCGGTCGCCGACGATCGAGGAGACCGCGGCGCACCTCGGTGTCGACCGGTCAGAACTCCGCCGTGTCCGGGACGGCGTCGTCCGGGCGGCGGTCCTCGGCCTGGAGGTGCCCTCGGCCGACCCGGACCGCGGTCCCGTCACCGACTACCTGGTCGACGACCACGGGGTGGACCCGTGCGAGGACCTCGAGCGTCGCGAGCTGTACTCCTACGTTCGGTCCGCCGTGGCTCGCCTCTCGGATCGTCACCGGGCCGTCGTGGTCGGGTACTTCATCGAGCACCGGAGCTCCGAGGAGCTCGCCCGGTCACTCGGCGTGACGGTCTCGCGGGTGTCGCAGCTCCGGAGCGAGGCGCTCGCCACCATGCGGCGGGGGATCGAGGCGCAGTACGACCCTGCACCGTCGGCCACCGAACGGCGCGGCGTGGTCGCCCGCCGCCGGGCCGCCTACGCCGAGTCGATCCGGACCTCGGCAGCGGACGGTCTGCTCACCGACGACCTCACCGAGGAGGAGTTCCTCTCGATCGTCGCCTCGATCTGACCCGGGTCGGGTCGACCCGTGGCGACCTGACTCGCTTCGGTCCGGCTCACGCGGACCCGAGGTGGGTGCGGGACCGCCGGACGCGTGGCCGCAGGGTGCGTCAGTCGGCGAGCAGCCCGAGCAGCGAGTCGTGCAGTCGTCCGTTGGTGGCGACGGCGGAGAACTCGTACTCCGGATGGTCGATGTTCGGAGTCGCAGCATCCCCGCCCGTCCACGAGGTGATCCGGCCCCCGGCCTCGGGGACGATCACGAGCAGGGGAGCGATGTCCCACCACGCGAGTGCCGGGTCGCACATGGCGTCGATGCGACCCGATGCCACCAGGGCGTAGCCGTAGGCATCGCCCCAGGTCCGGACCTCGACGCCGGCCTGCAGGAGTCGGCCGAGTCGGTCACCGGTCCAGTCGTCGAAACTCGTGCACGACAGGTAGGCACCACGCAGGTCCGTCGTGTCCGACACGGTGCAGGACACGCCGTTCGTGAAGCACCCGAGTCCCCGGCCGGCAGCGACGGTCTCGCCGAGCGCCGGCAGGTTGACCACACCGACCGCCGGTCCGTGCGCGTCGGCGGCGAACAGCAGGTTGGAGTACGTCCCGACGCCGCGGCTGAACGCCTTCGTGCCGTCGATGGGATCGATGACCCAGGTCCGGTCGGACCGTCCGACCACGTCGTCGTGCTCCTCGCCCCGGATGGAGTCCTCGGGATGCGCCGTCGTGATGAGCTCACGGAGCAGGGCCTCCGCCGCCCGGTCGGCCTCGGTCACCGGCGAGCCGTCGTGCTTGTGGTCGACGTCGAGTTCGGGGTGGTTGAACCAGCGGAGCGTCAGGTCACCGGCCGCCCTAGCCCACTCGATGGCCTGGTCGAGCAGCTCCTGTTCGACGGGAGGTGTGCTGGGATCCCGGGGTGTCGGCATGGCCTGAGTCTGACGACTGCCGGACCGGCCCGCCACCCGGTCACCAGACGGTGTCGACGGCGCGGACGCGCCGGCCGGCGATCCACTCGTCGTCCACCCCGAGCGCCGGGCTCACCTCCACGATGGACGGCCAGGGGGGCGACTCGGAGAATCCGAACCCGCACGCCGGCCGCAGGTCGCGCCGTTCGCCCAGGTCGACGCCGTCGACGCTCGCCCGGGCCGACGTGATGAACGAGCACCGACGGGCCTGGTACCACTCCTCGACCCCGGTCGGACTGACGCCCCAGGTGCGCACACCCATCAGGGCGTACGCGACGGGCCGCTCGAGGTACTTGGTGGCCCACCTCGGCCGGGGCGGCAGCGGGAACGACCAACCATCGGCTGCGAATCGAAGTTCGATCGGCTCGCCCTGCAGGTGGAGGTGACGGCCCGAGGCGGACACCTCGAGCGGGGTACGGCGCACCTCGTCGAACCGGTACACCGAGGTCACGAACTCCGCCGTCTCGTCGTCGGGTGCGAGCAGCACCCGGGTGCCGTCCGGCCGGGCCCACATGACGTCGGCCGTCGGTCCGACGGGTGACTGCCGCCACACGCCCACGACGAACCGGTCGCCCGAGGCGAATCCACACGACGAGATGGTCCCGTGCATCTGCACGATCCGGCGGCCCACGGGGGAGAGAACCCCCGTCGCCGGGTGTCTTGTTCCCCCGGATCTTCGTGGCGCGGTCGTCCGTGGTCCGGATGGGGTTCCTGCGGCTGCGAGGATGGCCCGATGCGACCACTCGGACCGCTCACGCGCCGTGTCCCCGGTGTCCGTCACGACGAAGCCGCAGGTGGCGCAGGTGGGTGAGTTCGCCGAGGTCGGACAGGTCCTCGGGCTCGAGCCCGGCGACCACGGCACCTGGATCGGCCGGGGTCCGCAGTACCCGTGGGGCGGGCTCTACGGAGGCCAGATCGTGGCGCAGGCGCTCGAGGCCGCGGGTGCCACCGTACCCGAGGGGTTCGACGTGCACTCACTGCGGGCGTACTTCATCCGTCGGGGTGACCACGAGCACGCCGTGCTGTACGAGGTCGACCCGATCCGGGACGGCCGGTCGTTCGCGACCCGCCGGGTCGTCGCCCACCAGGTGAGCGGCGCGATCCTGAACCTCGAGGCGAGCTTCCAGCGACCCGAGGCGTCCGAGGACATCGAGACCGTCCGGGCCCCACGGACGGTCCCGGGCCCCGGCGACCTCGAGCAGTCGTCGTGGAGTCCGCTGTTCGAACGGGCGATGGTGCCCGACGAGGTCGTGGCCTCACTGCCGCCCCGGGACGGGCAGGGCCGGGCCCTCGGCTGGTTCCGGACCGTCGGCCCGCCCGGCCCCCGGTCGGTCGACCACGCCGCCGCACTCGCCTACATCTCGGACGACCTGCCGACCGACGCGGTGTTCCGGGCCCGGATCGCGCACCGGCTCCAACGCGCCGGTGCCGACGGGGTGGGGACGATCCGGCCCGGTTCCGACTGGCCCGACGAGGACGACGCGAGTGTCTTCACCGCCAGCCTGGACCACACGATGTGGTTCCACCGTCCGGCCCGGGCCGACGAGTGGCACCTGCACGACGTCAGCTGCCACTCCTTCGCGGGCGGTCGCGGCCTGGCGATCGGCCACGTGTTCTCGACCGACGGTCTGCACGTGGCCACGCTCGCCCAGGAGGTCCTCCTGCGCCACGCCCGGGCCTGAACGTCACGGAACCCCGGGCGATCCGGGACGGGTCGACGCCCCGGTCACTCGGTGGGCGGCAGCGACGCGAACGCCCGGGCCCGGTCGATCCCGGCCTGGCGCTCGTCGAGGACCTCCCTGCCCACGAGCTCGTAGTCATCGGTGAACTCGGGGAGGAGCTCACCGTCGGCGCCGACCATCCACGGCAGCGCCAGCCGCCGGGGAACCCGGATCCGGTCCGGCACCCGGCGGGTGCGGAACACGATGTCCCACAGGGGCATGGACACGCCGTGGTTGGACATCGGGGCCCCGAAGTGGTGCTGGAAGTGGTGTCGACGGACCCACCGCCCGTACCGGCCCCGGGGCGGTGCCAGGTGGCAGCGGGCGTGGTGGAACTCGTAGAACGCGTACCCGAGGGCCCAGCCGACGGCGAGCAGGACACCCGTCGTGGCGGACACGAGCAGCCAGCCGACCGGGAACCAGAGGATCGCACCCACCACGGCGACGCCGGTCCACGACAGCAGGTGGGTCACGTCGAAGGACCAGCTCGAGTGGACGTGGTGCTCGAGGTGCTCGCGGCTCATGATCCCCCGGCCGTCGAGGTGGTGCATGGCGAAACGGTGCAGCAGGTACTCGGCGAGGAACCACAGCATCATGCCGACCCCGATGGTGAGGGCGGACACGGCGATGAACGAGAGGGCATCGAGCGGCGACACCGACGGCACGCCGGAAACGGTAGCCACGCCTCGGGCGCGCGACAACGGAGGTGCCGGATCCGCCTCTAGCGTGTTGGCGGCCGGACCGGTAGAACATGTGGTCCCGCCCAGGATCATGGCTGACTCCACCCCCCTCTCCACCCCCGACCTCGGCGGCGCACCACGCCTCGGCTCCATCGTCCGCCGACGCGGCGGCCGGCACGTCGCCGCGCTGGTCGTGACGGCGGTGGCGCTGGTCACTGCGACACTTCCGGCGGGCACCGCTGCTGCACAGGGCCCCTCGGGACCGCCGCAGAACCCGTCGACCAGCGTGCCGTCGACCGTCCCACCGTCGGTGCCGTCGACCACGATCCCATCGACCCCGGCCCCCTCGACCCCGTCGCCGCCGTCCCCCTCGACCCCGGCGTCGACGTCGGTTCCCTCGTCCACTCCGTCGGGCAGTGGTCCGTCGGGCACGTCCACTCCGGGAGCGACCGTCCCGCCGCGACGACCCGGCCCGCTCCCGGTCTCGCCCGTCGTGCTCGACGCCGCATCGATCGACCGGCTCACCGCCGAGGCCCGCACCCTCGCCGAGCAGGCCCGTGCTGCCGAGCTCGCGGAGGCCGCAGGACGGACCGCCGAGGCCCGCGCCGTGCTCGCGACCGCGCAGGCGGACCTCGACACCGCGGTCGCCCTCGAGCAGACCGCTTCGGTCATCACCGTCGAGCGGCAGCGCGAGGTCGACGCCGCCCGCCGCCGGATCGCAGGGATCGCCGCCGACGCCTACATGCGGGTCGGGACCGATCGAGACGATGTGCTGTCCCGGTTGCGGGTCGGCTCCGGAGGCACCGACCCCGGGTACGTCGACGCACAGCAGACGCGGATCTTCGCCGACCAGGCGCTCGTGGCCACCCGGGTCGACCTCGCCCGGGCCGAGAGGCAGCTCGGCGTGGCGCAGCAGGAGGAGCGGACGGCCGAACGGAGCGTCGAGGACCGGAGGGCGGTCGTCGAGGACCGCAACCGGGTCGTGGGCGAGCTCACCGCCGCCGAGGCGGCCATCAGGGACCGGCCGATCGAGGCCGAGGTCAGCGCCAACGTGGCCTCGTTGCTCGCAGTGACCGGGCCGACGATCCTGGGAGACCCGCTCGTCGGCGCCGAGGACATGGCGGCGTTCGTCCGGGCCCGGGGCCGGCCCCACCCCACCGTGGACGTGGAGGAGCTGGCCCGGATCTTCGTCGACGAGGGCGCAGCCGAGGGTGTGCGCTCCGATCTGGCGTGGGTGCAGTCGATCCTCGAGACCGGCTGGTTCGGCTACGACAACTCGATGGTGTACCCCGGGGACCACAACTACGCAGGCGTGGGAGCGTGCGACTCGTGCAGCCGCGGGTTCGTCTTCGACACGCCGCAGCTCGGGGCCCGGGCGCAGATGCAGCTGCTCAAGGCCTACGCCGACCCGACGACCACGGCGGCCTCGTTGGCCCGGCCGTCGGTGCTGCGGCCGCCCGAGCGGCTCTCGGTCCGCGGCTGCTGCTCGACGTGGATGGCGCTCGCCGGGGTGTGGGCGACCAACCGGGAGTACGGGGTGAAGATCCTCACGCTCTACGACGACCTGCTGCGCTTCAGCGCCCAGCGGCGGCCTGCTCCACCGGCCTGACCCCGGGCCGGCCGACCGTCCGGCCGGCGGGTTGGCCGATGCGGTGGTCGTGGGGGAGCATGTGGGGGCCAGCGTGCCGGCAGCACCGCCGGTGCCGGGGAGGGCATCCGAGGAGGCCGACGTGACCGACACGGTGGAGAGCGCAGCGACCGGCGACGTGGTCGCCGAGGTGACGTCGTGGCTGGACCAGCACTGGGATCCGGACCTGACCGTCGGCGAGTGGTGGGAGCTGCTGGGGCTGGCCGGGTGGGCCGCACCGGGGCTGCCCGAGCACGCCTACGGCCGGGGTCTCGCCCGCAACGACGTGGTGGCGGTGCAGGCGGCCATCGCCGAGCACGGCGCGCTGGGGGCTCCGGGGGGACTGGGGTTGCTGCTCGCCGCCCCGACCATCGCCACCCACGGCACGCAGGAGCAGATCGACCACTACGTCCGGCGGATCGTGACCGGCGTGGACGCCTGGTGCCAGTTGTTCAGCGAGCCGGGTGCCGGCTCGGACCTGGCCAGCCTGGGTGCCCGCGCCGAGCGTGACGGCGACGAGTGGATCGTGAACGGGCAGAAGGTCTGGACCTCGTTGGGGCACGTCGCGGACATGGGGATGCTGATCGCCCGCACCGACGTCGACGTCCCCAAGCACCAGGGCATCACGTGGTTCGCCATGCCGATGCAGCAGCCGGGCCTCGAGGTGCGGCCACTGGTCGAGATGACTGGCCACGCCATGTTCAACGAGGTCTTCATGACCGACGCCCGGGTCGCCGACGACGCCGTGATCGGCGGGCTCAACCAGGGCTGGGCCGTCGCCAACACCACGCTGGCGTTCGAGCGCGCCGGGCTGGGTTCTGGGGGCGGGAGTGCCGCTGCCGCCTCGGCCATGCCCGGGACGGTCGCCGGCCAGCTCGAGCGTCGGGCCGGGGACTTCGTGAGCGACCGCCCGCAACGACGCAGCGGCGGGGCGGTCCCGTCGCTCGGCGGGGCGAAGCTCCTCATCGACCTCGCCAGGAGCAACGGGGCGATCGAGGACCCGACGATCCGACAGGACCTGGTCCGGCTCTACACCCTGGGCGAGCTCGGTCGCTTCACGAACCTGCGGGCCAAGGCCCTCAAGGCCATCGGCGGCGAGGTCCCCGGGCTCGGCAACCTGGCCAAGCTCGGCATGAGCGACCAGATGCGGCTGTCCCGGGACCTGAGCCTGCGGATCGTCGGGGCGGCGGGGATGCTCCACGCCTACCGCAACGAGGATCAGGCTGTGATCGAGGAGGCGACGGGCAACCCGTTCCTCCCGATGGTGACCGGCATGGCGCTGTGGGCGCAGGCCCCGCCGATCTACGGCGGCACCGACCAGATCCAGAAGAACATCATCGGGGAACGGGTGCTCGGGCTCCCCAAGGAGCCGAACAACGACAAGACGCTCCCGTTCTCGGAACTGCCGAAGAACGCCTGACCGGAGGGAGTCCGGGCGGATCCGGACCGGGTCCGCCCGGGCCCGCTCAGGCGAGCAGCTTGGCCTTCTGGGCGTCGAACTCGTCTGCCGAGATCACCCCGCGGTCGCGCAGGTCGGCGAGCTGGGTGAGCTGCGACGCAACGTCGCCGGTGCCGGCGGTCTGCCGGACGTAGTCGTCGAACGCCGCCTTCTGGGCGGCGGCGTCGCTGGCCTGGCGTTCGTGCATCTTCCCGCCCCGGGCGATCAGGTAGATGAACACCCCCAGGTACGGGACGACGATCACGAACAGGAACCAGAGGGCCTTGGCGAAGCCACCCAGGTCCCGGCTCCGGAAGATGTCGACGACCACCATGATCGCGATCCAGATCCAGATCACGAACAGGAAGAAGTACAGCATCGACAGGAAGACCTGCAGCAGCGGGTAGTTGGTCTCGGCGGCGAACAGCACACGGCCTCCTCGGTTGGCTCCGGGTCAACCTAGCGACCCGTCGCAGGGACGCGTCGGATCAGGTCGACCCGGGGCACCACCGGCGGCCGGGAGGAGGTCGGCCAGTTCGCCGCAGCGCAGCGCCCGGGCGACCGATTCGGGTGTGCTGCCGGGTCTCGCCGCCACCAACCCGGCCGCCGACCGGGCCACGAGCGGCACGGCGTACGAGGTGCCCGACACCCGGATGCTCCGACCGGAGGGGTCGACGGTCGCCAGGTCGACGCCCGGGGCGGCCACGTCGACGGACACCGCACCCCGGTTGGACGAGGCGCTCAGCCGCCCGGTGCCGTCGGTCGCGGCCACGCACAGGACGTTCGGGGCGGTGTCGACGCAGGGGTGGACCGGGACCGATCGCTCGTCGACGTCGAATCCGTCGTTGCCGGCCGGGACGACGAACAGGGTGTCCGGTGCGGAACGGATCGCCGCTGCCACGCCGGGGTCCCCGCCGCCGAGGACCAGGGGGAGCGCCACCACTGGGACGCCCTCGCTGGCGGCCCAGCGGATGCCGGCGGCGACGCCCCGGAGCGACAGGACGCCGCGTTCGTCGGTGACCTGGACCGGGACGACGTCGACGTCGGGTGGCGTGGCCGCCTCCGTGGGGTCCGCTCCGGCCCCGGTGACCACCAGGTTGGCCACGGCCGTCCCGTGGCCGTCGACGTCGGGTCCGTCGCCCGCCCGACAGACCGGATCGCAGCGCACGCCGGGCGAGCGGTGCTCCCGCACGGCGCCCACGGGGGACACCCCGGTGTCGATCACGGCGACGGTGATCGGGATCGTGCCACCCGACGGTGTGCCGTTGGCCGGTAGTCCTGCCGTCTCACCGGAGGGAGCGCCGCAGCCACCCGTCAGGATCACGACGACCGCCGCAGCGACGGACACTGCGCCGTTCAGCCCGGCCGTCCGGCTCCGGGAACGCTCGGAGTTCACGGATGTCGCAGGTCCGGTCCGGCCGGCACGACTCAGCAGCCCCGGTCGTCGCAGCCGTTCGGGATCGAGCTCGTTCCGCCCTGCTGGATGGTGAAGGTCCACGCGCTCGACGTGGTGAGCGTCCCGACCGACTGGTTGGTCGCGGCGATCGACAGGCCTTGGTCCGCACTCGACTGGGCCGCCTGGGCCAGGTACTGGTTGCTGACGGTCTCCTGCCAGACGGTGCCGCCCTCTTCCTGGCTGTTCTCCTGCCAGGCGAGGGCGGTGGCGGCGCTGAGCAGTCCGTTGGAGGTCTGCTCGCTCGCCACGTACGCCTGCGAGGTCGTCTGGGACTGCCCCTGAGCGTCGGCGGCCTGGGCGGCGGCGAGCACGCTGAACACCGAGGCCTGCGTGTCGCAGTCGTCGATGCCGAGCGAGATGACGTCCACGATCGCCTGGATGGCGATGTTGACGGGACTGAGGGCACCCAGGATCAACCGGGCGACGTCCACGGCGGCATCCGCGGTGAGCGAGCTCTCGATCTGGGCCCACGGCGGCCCGCCGTAGGTGGGGCTGTCGAAGATCGACCCGTCCGCCTCGATGGAACTGCTCACGTAGTCGCCGGCGTCGACGAGCGTCGTGGTGAGCGGAGCGAAGTTCGAGTCGCTGTCCTGGTACATGCAGACGATCGGGACGGTGGTGACGTTGACGCCGGCCACGTCGGTGGCGATGGTCAGCGCGACGGTCTCGCCAGCAGCGCGCACCTGGGCGTCGTGGTAGCTCGAGCGGGCGTGCAGCGACCCCTCGGGGTTGCCGTCGGCGTCACCGTCGACGACGTGGGCGACGCTCACGACCACCAGTTGGTCGGCGACGCTCTGCTCCACACCGTCGAGCACAGCGAGGGCCTCCGGCGGGATCGGGAGGACGACCTCCTGGTTCTCGCCGGCGGTCACCGGACGGGTCTCGACGGCGATCGGCGTCGGGGGCCGCTGGCGGGAGTCCAGACTGGGGAACACCTCGAGGGTCGCCGTCACCCGATCCCGGGGTCCGCCCGGCGCGGCCGTCACGTTGGCGACCACCGAGGTGCCACCCGCATCGGTTCGGTAGGCCATGCGTGTCAGGATGGGGTTGGCCGGCCGGTTGGTGGCGGTCGAGCGGGTCCCCGGCTCGTAGGCGACCGTGGCGACGGGCGTCGAGGAGCCGGTCGACTGCCCGGCGCCGCCGGGCGCTGCGCTGTCGTCGGTGCAGGCGGACAGACCCACGGTGGCCAGGGCGATGACGACGACGATCCCGGACGAGCGCCGGAACGAGCGTTGGAGACCGAGTGGACGGTTGGATCGGTCCACCGCTCGGTACCTCCTGGGTCGAGTGGCCGTGGAACATGGTGGGCTGGGCGCAGTCACCGAACCATACTCACCGGGAGGCGGAGCGCCCGACGGCCTGACGGGGCGCGTCGAGCCGGTTCCGGGACGGGCGGATCCAGATTCGGTGGCCCTCGCGTCAGGCAACGCTCGGATCGAACGGTCCCTCAGACGACCGTCACCGGGGCGGTGCTGAGGATGAGTCTCGTCAGGCCGAGCTGGCCGACGAAGTTGGATCCCCAGCATCGGGCCTGGCCACCGGCGACGAGCGCGCACGTGTGTGCTGCGCCCGGGGCGATCCGGGTGGCGCCGGAGAGTCCGGTGACGCCGACGGGCGTGGCGCTGGAGCCGCCGGTCGTTCCGTTCCCGAGCCCCCCGGCGTCGTTCTTCCCCCAGCAGCGGGCCTGGCCGCCGGTGACGAGGGCGCACGTGTGGGAATCGCCGCTGCTGATCTGGGTGGCGCCGGAGAGCCCGGTGACGGCCACCAGCGTGGCGCTGGAACCTCCTACGACGCCCGCTCCGAGCTGACCGAAGTTGTTGATGCCCCAGCAGCGGACCTGGCCGCCGGTGACGAGGACGCACGTGTGGCTGTTGCCGACTGTGATCTGGGTGGCGCCGGAGAGCCCGGTGACGGCGACCGGCGTGGCGCTGTCGACGAACGTGCCGTTCCCGAGTTGACCGGAGGCGTTGATGCCCCAGCAGCGGACCTGGCCGCCGGTGACGAGGGCGCACGTGTGCCGGGAACCGGCGGAGATCTGGGTGGCGCCGGAGAGCCCGGTGACGGCGACGGGCGTGGCGCTGTCGACGGACGTGCCGTTCCCGAGTTGACCGGCGCTGTTGCTTCCCCAGCAGCGGACCTGGCCGCCGGTGACGAGGACGCACGCGTGGCTGGCGCCGACCGAGATCTGGGTGGCGCCGGAGAGCCCGGTCACGGCGACCGGTGTGGCGCTGACGCCGCCGGACAGGCCGTTCCCGAGCTGACCACGGGTGTTCGTTCCCCAGCAGCGCGCCTGGCCGCCGGTGACGAGGGCGCACGTGTGGAAGTCACCTCCATCGATGTGGGAGGCGCCCGAGACCCCACTGACCGCAACGGGTGCCGAACTGATCACGAGCAGTGTTCCGGCCAACGGCTCACCGTTGCCGAGCTGGCCGTAGGTGTTGTCGCCCCAGCAGCGCACCTGGCCGCCGGTGACGATGGCGCACGTGTGGCTGCTGCCGGCCTCGAGTTGGGCGGCGCTGGAGATCCCGGGAACGGCGGCGACTGTTGCGCTGGTGATGGTGTCGCCGACTCCGAGGGTTGCGAAGAAGTTCAGTCCCCAGCAGCGGGCCTGGCCGCCAGTGACGAGGACGCAGGAGTGGGAGGCCCTGGCGGTGATCTGGGTGGCGCCGGAGAGGCCGGTGACGCCGACCGGAAGCGGAGAGGCCTGGAGGCCGCCCCCCGTCCCGGATCCGAGCTGCCCGAGGTTGTTGAGGCCCCAGCAGCGGGCCTGGCCGCCGGTGACGAGGACGCACGTGTGGTCGCTGCCGCCGCCGCTGATCTGGGTGGCGCCGGAGAGTCCGGTGACAGCGACCGGCGTGGCGCTGTCGACGAACGTGCCGTTCCCGAGTTGACCGGAGCTGTTGGTTCCCCAGCAGCGGACCTGGCCGCCGGCGACGAGGACGCACGTGTGGTTGTCGCCGCTGCTGATCTGGGTGGCGCCGGAGAGCCCGGTGACGGCCACTGGTGCCGCGCTGGAGCCGCCGGTCGTCCCGTTCCCGAGTTCCCCGGAGCTGTTGGTTCCCCAGCAGCGGGCCTGACCGCCGGCCACGAGCGCGCACGTGTGGTTGCCGCCACCGCTGATCCGCGTGGCGCCGGACAGGCCCGTGACGGCCACTGGTGTCGATGAGAATCCGACAACGCTGGCGTTGCCGAGCTGCCCTGCGTAGTTGGCGCCCCAGCACCGGGCCTGTCCGCCGGTGACGAGCGCGCACGTGTGGTTACCGCCAGCGGCGATCCGGGTACCGTCGGAGAACAACGTCGGGGACACCGCCGGGCCCGCTGGCGTCGTCATCCCGCTCGTCGTCGGGGAGGAGGTGCTCGAGGCCGGTGAGGCAGCGGCGCTGCCGATCGATGCGGCGACGCCCGTGGCGGTGACCGGAACCGCACAGACCACAGCCGCCGCGAGCACTCGGAGCGCCCTCGCCCCGACCGGGTTCGTCGCCATGTCATCCTCCCGCAGGGTCGGTCGCCGCGTCGGTCGACCTGATGCCGACCACCGCAGCGAGTACCGAGACTCCCCTCAGCTTCCCACACCCCGTGATCGGCCGAGCGTCGCCGGTTCGGCGACGGATCCCATTCGCCGGGTCCGGTGGTACGTCACGCTCCGATCCCGACCCGGGGACCCGGTTCCGGTGGCCCCGCCCGGACGTGTCCGGACAGGGAACGGGGCGCCGATCGCTCGACGCCTCGCACTCCGGGTTGGGCCTGTTCGGCCAGCGCGCTCGGAGGGACTCGAACCCCCAACCTTCTGATCCGTAGTCAGATGCTCTATCCAATTGAGCTACGAGCGCTGGTGGACCGCCGATCCTAGAGCCGCCCGCCCCCGGCGACCAACGGCGCCGGGGCGAACCTCGCCCGGACGCGACCCGGCCGGACCACGGGGGTCCGGCCGAGGCGGGGGGTCGCCGGTCGGAGGTCCGACACAGCGGCGAGGTGGACGGGCTCAGACCCGCTTGGAGCACACCGGCCAGTGCTGCGGACCACCGGTGGCCCACAGCGCCCGGGTCATCTTGTCCTGGTGCATCGGGATCGCCCGGGCCGGGTCGACGCCGACGAGTTCCGGGTAGTGGTCGCGGGCCACGTAGTTCCAGGTGGACTGCGAGAACTGGTAGGCGCCCCGGTAGAGGCCGCTCGAGCTCACGATGTCGTAGCGGCCGTTGGACTCGCACGCCCGGAGCCGGGCGAGGCCGGCGTCGCTGATGGCGTTCGGGAACTTGTCGGACGCCTTCTCGGCCTCGTACCACTGGACGAAGGCTGCCTGCTCCTCCGGTGTGCAGGCTCCGAGCAGGAAGGCGGCGCCCAGGCCGAGCGCCACGCACGCGGCGGTGATCCGTCGAAACGACATGGTGTCCTCCGGCCGGTCCGACCCACGGCGCTCGGGTGGGTGGGCTCCGGCGGTGTGGGGTTGCTCCCGAACGCCTCCGTGACAGTTCTAGAACATTTCGTCACACAAATGCAACAGAAGCGGCGAGTCGTGGGTCACAACGGGCGGAGCACCCTGTGAACACGGGGATCCACGGGCCCCGTTCCGTTCCGGCCCGACGGCGGACACCGTCGTCCGGAGAGCACGAGGGGGCGGCCGCCGGGGGCCTGCCGCCTGCGGGCACGGCCCCCGACGTCACCTCGGAGCGGAGAGGGTGGGATTCGAACCCACGGTGAGGTTGCCCCCACACCTCCTTAGCAGGGAGGCCCGTTCGACCTGACTCCGGCACCTCTCCGGGTCCGATCACTGTAGTGGGCGACTCCCGGCACGACACCAGTGACGGCGGCCGTGACGGCCCGCCGGCCGCCGCTGCGACGTCCGGGGGACTCCCGTCACACCCCCGAGGGGTCGGAGGAGGCCGTCGGTACGTTGGACGAGGGACGAGACGGAGGTACCGACGTGGACAGGACGTTCGACCGATCGGGGCTCGAGGTGCTCTCGACCGAGGAGTGCTGGCGGTTCCTCGAGTCGCACCACATCGGCCGTCTCGCCGTGTCCATCGCAGGGGAGCCCGAGGTGTTCCCCATCAACTACCTCGTCGACGACCACACGATCGTCTACCTGACCTCCGAGGGCACCAAGCTCGCCGCCACGCTGCTCGGGACGGCCGTCGCCCTGGAGATCGACTCGGTCGACCCGATGTTCCACACCGGCTGGTCGGTCGTGGTTCGGGCGCACGCCGAGGAGATCGACCACCTCGACGACCTGATGGCCGTGCAGGAACTGCCGCTGCGGCCGTGGGGCCCGGGGGACAAGCGTCGCTACGTGCGGCTGGTCCCGACCGAGGTCAGCGGGCGGCGCATCGTGTCACCCGCCGACGGGGTCGTGGCGGGCTGATCCTCCGCCAGGTCGGGCACCACCTCGTCCCATCGGACAGACTGCCCCCGTGGCGACCCTGTTCGAAACGGTCTCGCTCGGCCCGCTGCGGCTCCGCAACCGCACCGTCAAGGCCGCCACGTTCGAGGGCCGATCGCCCGGTGGTGTGGTCACCGACGACCTGGTCGAGTTCCACCGCCGGATCGCCGCCGGCGGCGTGGCGATGACGACCGTCGCCTACCTGGCCGTCGCACCCGAGGGCCGCACCGACGCCGGGTGTCTGGTCCTCGACGACCGCACCGCCGCGGACCTGCGTCGCCTCACCGACGCCGTCCACGCCGAGGGTGCGCTCGCCGCTGCGCAGCTGGGACACGCCGGGCCGGTGGCCAACGCCGCGTCCAACGGCGTGCAGGCGATCGCTCCGGGCCGCATGTTCAACCCGCTCGGCCTCCGTCGGACCCGCGCCGCCACCACCGCCGATCTGGAACGGATCGTCGGCGACTTCCGGTCCGCTGCGGCCCGGGCGACCGAGGCCGGGTTCGACTCGCTCGAGGTGCACCTGGGCCACAACTACCTCCCGAGCGCGTTCCTCTCCCCGGCGCTCAACCGACGCAGCGACGAGTGGGGCGGCACGCTCGAGGGCCGGGCCCGCCTGTCCCGGCGGATCGTCGAGGCGGTTCGCTCCGGCGCGGGCGACCACGTGGCGGTCACCGCCAAGGTGAACATGGTCGACGGGGTCCGCACGGGCCTCCAGCTCGACGACAGCCTGCAGGTGGCCCGCTGGCTCCAGGACGACGGCCACCTCGACGCGCTCGAGCTCACCGGGGGCAGCTCGCTCGCCAACCCCATGTACCTGTTCAAGGGGGCGGCCCCGTTGCGGGAGTTCCGACAGACCCTCCCGTGGTACCTGCGGGGAGGGTTCCGACTGGTCGGCTCCCGGTTCCTGCGCAGCTACCCCTACTCCGAGGCCTACTTCCTGCCCATGGCCCGCAGGTTCCGGGAGGAGCTCACGCTGCCGCTCGTCCTCCTCGGGGGGATCAGCCGGCGGAGCACCGCCGAGGAGGCGATCGCCGAGGGGTTCGACCTCGTGGCGCTCGGCCGGGCGCTGCTGCACGATCCCGACCTGATCCGCGGGTGGTCCGACGGGACCGCCGAGGCGTCCGGCTGCGTCCACTGCAACCGCTGCATGCCCACCATCTACACCGGCACCCGCTGTCCGCTCGTCGACCCCCGGCCCGGTGACCGCCCCGTGGTGGTGGGCTCGTGACCCGCCCCGAACTCCCGCGGGTCGACGGGACCACCGCGACGGTCGAGGACGTCTCGGCAGCGGTGAGCGACCACGGCGTGTGCGTGGTCGAGCGGCTCGTCGACGAGGCCACCTGCGACGCCGTGCTGGCCGAACTCCGGCCGCACCTCGACGCCGTCCGGCCCGGCGCCGACGACTTCGAGGGCCGCAACACCCGGCGCGTCGGGGCCATCCTCGGCCGGTCGCCGTCGTCGGTCGGCCTGGTCGCCCACGACCTCGTCCTCGACGTGGTCGACCGGGTCCTCGGTCCGGACAAGTCGACGTTCCAGCTGCACCTCACCCAGGCCATCGCGATCGGACCCGACTCGCCGGCCCAGGGACTCCACCGGGACCAGTGGTGCTTCGACTTCCACCCGTTCCCGCCCGAACTGGTCGTGGAGGTCTCGACCATCTGGGCGCTCACCGACTTCACCGAGGCCACCGGGGCCACCCGGGTGGTACCCGGGAGCCACCGCCTCGCCGAGGTCACGGCCACCGATGACGACGCGGTGTCCGCTGAGATGCCGCGCGGGTCGGTCGTGATCTACACCGGCTCGACCGTCCACGGCGGTGGCGCCAACCGGAGCGACGAGACCCGTGTGGGTCTGAACGTGGACTACACCCTCGGCTGGCTGCGCCAGGAGGAGAACCAGTACCTGTCGGTGCCGCTCGAGGTGGCGCGGAACCTGCCCGAGCGGGTCCAGCGACTCATGGGCTACTCGCTGGGGAGCTACGCGCTCGGCTACGTCGGCGACCTGCGCGACCCGATCTCGGTCCTCCGTTCCGATCGCGGAGGAACCGGTTTCGGGGGCGGGTGACGGCGCCGCCCACGCTCAGGGGAGCGCGTCGATCTCGAGCGTGATCAGGTCCGAGCCCGGGACGACGCCGACGCTCCTCGGCACCACCAGGACGGAGTGCACGCCCGACTCGGTGGCGGTGAAGGTCACCCACGGGTCCGGATCGAAGGGAGGCCCCTCGTCCACCACCCCCTCCAGGATCGAACCGTTCGGCGAGCGGACCGTCACGCCGGGCTTGACGCCGGGCGGGTCGAACGTGCGGATCCGGAACCGTCCGCCGGCGTCGGCGACCACGCCAGCGGCGGCGGCCTGCCCGGGGAGCCGACCCGGCGTCGGGTAGGACCCCTCCTCGAGCACACCGAGGTCGAGGGTCTCGCTGAGCCAGACGAACGCGCCGCTGCTGTTGTTGGAGCCCCTGACCACCACCTGGTACGTGCCGGCGTCGGTGAAGGTGTAGCGAGTCCGGGGGAGGATCTCGGTCGGGTCGAACACGGTCTCGTCGGCGTTGCGGAGCTGCACGCCGACGTTGAACGTCGAGCTGAGCCCGATGGTCTCGCCGGCGGTCGCCGTGTACAGCAGCGACACGTGCTGGCCGGGGAGCAGGGTCGGCACGCTGGTGGGTCCCAGGTCCACGGGCACGGCCGGGAGGTCGTTGCTCAGGGTGGCCCCGGTCTGGGTCACCTCGATCCGGTAGTTCCCGGTGACGGGGAGCGTCACCTGACTGGTCCGCCGACCGTTCGGAGGGACGCTGGTGCCGTCGGGTGCGACGACGTCGTCGACCAGGAACCGGTTCAGGTGCTCACCGGCGGTTCCGGCGTAGGTGTAGGTGACCGCCTGACCGGGGATGAGCGAGCCGATGGGCGCGATCGGTCCGAGCCCCGTCGCACCGCGGTCCTGGTCCTGGCTCACCGCCAGGGTGTAGGTCAGGACACCCAGGTCGGCCGACGGGTACCGGAGCGCGACCGAGTAGCGGCCGGTCACGGGGAGTTCGTAGATCCGGGTCGTGCCGCGTGTGGACGCCACCGGGACGACCGCACCGCCCGGTGCGATCAGGTCGAGCCTCGGCGGGTCCAGGTTCGGGTTGAAGAACGGTCGGTTGTCGTAGAGCAGCAGGTTGACGGTCTGGCCGGCGACGCCGTCGTAGCCGTAGGTGACGGGCGAGTTCAGGACGGAGTACTCGCCCGAGTACGAGCCCTGCGTGACGGTGGTTCCGCCGGAGGGTGCGGCGCAGCCGGTCAGGACGGCGGCGGCGGTCGCGAGGACGACGATGGCGGCTGCGGTCAGTCGGGTCTGCACGTCTCGGGGCTCCTCTCGGGTGCGCTCAGGGGAGGTCGTCGAGTTCGACGGTGATCGGTCCGTCCCCGGGGCTCTCGGTGGGGACGACCAGGACGGTGTGCTCACCGGATTCGGCGGGGGAGTAGGTGGTCCACGGGTCGCTCGGACCCGACTCCGTGACACCCGTCAGGGTCAGACCGGTCGGCCCGGTCACGAAGATCCGGGGCTTGACGCCCGGGGGGTCGAAGGTGCGGACGCGGAACGCCCCGCCGGAGGGCCTCGCGTGGCGCAGGACGACGGACTGGCCGGGCACCCGGGACGGCGTGGCGAACGACCCCTCGCCGACTGCGCCCAGCTCCAGGTCGTGGCTGAACCACAGCGCCGAGGCGGCCGGCGTCCCGAACGTCTGGCCGGTGGCGACCACCCGGTAGGTGGCGGTCGCCGGGAGCACGAACCGGCTCCCCCGACTCGACGGCGTGGGCGACAGTGGCGTCCAGTCCGCCCGGCCGACGGCCAGCTCGAGGTCGTAGGCGGTCGTGCCGACCCCGAGCGCCTCACCGACGGTGCCGGCGTACAGCACGTCGACGTGCTGGCCCCGCTGCAGGGGTGGCAGGTCCACTCGGCCGAGCGACGCTGCGATCGGCGGGAGGTCGTTGCTCAGGACGGCGACGCTGTTGGTGGCCACGATCCGGTAGTCCCCGGTGACCGGCAGCGTCACCTGCGCCGATCGCAGCCCGTTGTCGCCGAGGCGGGTCCCGTCGGGAGCCACGACCCGGGCGACCTGGTAGCGGTTGAGCTGCTCGCCGGCGGTCCCGGCGTAGTGGTAGGTCACCTCCTGGCCGATGAACACCGACCCGAGCGGTCCGAGGTCGGTGGGCCCCCGGTCCTCGTCACGACTGACCACCAGCGAGAACCGCTGCACCTTGGTGTCGGCGTTCGGGTACAGGAGGCGGATCGAGTAGCGGCCCGTCGTCGGCAGGATGAACCGATCGGTGGCGCCGTCGCGCTGCTCGATCGGTGCCACCACGCCGCCGCCGGGAGCGACGAGCTCCAGTCGTCGCTGCGTCTCGGCGAAGGAGAGTCCGTAGAAGAGGTTGAGGTCCTGTCCGGCCACACCGTCGTAGCCGTAGGTCACGGGCGAGTTCAGGACCGAGATCTCGCCGCCGTAGTAGCCCTGGGTGACGGTCGTGCCGCCCGATGGTGCGGCGCACGCGGTCAGGAGGGCGGCGAGCATCGACGCGACGGCCAGGACCGCTGTGCTGCGGGCGATCGCCCGTCGACCGGCGTGTGCCACGTCGCCTCCTCTCCACTCCACATCGCCCGGAACGGTCACGGCTGTAGCCGCACCGGGGACGTCACCACGGTACCGGTCGACCGGGGTCGCCGTCACGGGGCTCAGTCCGTCCCGGACGTGCGCCCGAACACCTCGCGGCCCCCGATCCACGTGGCGTCGACCCGGAACGAGGACGGACCGGTCGTGGTGGGCGCCAGCACCGCCAGGTCGGCCCGGAGACCGGCCTGCAGCGAGCCACGTTCGCCCTCCTGGCCACCGGCCAGTGCCGCGCCGGAGGTGTAGGCGCGGAGCCAGTCGGCCACGGGGACCGACTCCGAGGGTGTCACCGGGATCCCGCCGGAGGTGTGGCGACGCTCGCCCAGCAGTGCGCAGTGGAGGGGGTCGATCGGACCGCACGGGTCGTCCGAGGAGCCGGCGACCGGCACGCCCGCCTCGATCAGCGTGGCGAACGGCAGCCAGGTGGCGTCGTCCGGGGCGAACCCGGCGGTGCTCCGGCCGACGTGCTCCACGAACCCTGGCTGGACCACTCCGACGGCACCGAGCCCGGCTGCCCGGCGTGCCTGTGCTGCGGAGGCGAGCCCGGCGTGCTCCAGCCGGAAACGGTGGTCGCTGCCCGGACGTCTCCTGGCGGCCGCGGTGAAGGCGTCCAGTGCCGCGGCCACCCCGGCGTTGCCCATGGCGTGCACCGCCACCCGGAAGCCTCGATCGGTCGCTGTGAGCACGGCGTCGGCGAGGTCGTCGAAGCGCTGGCCGAACGCGACGTGGTGTCCGTGGTGGTGGACGTCGATCGCCGGCGCCACGCCACCGTCGGCGAAGCACTTCACGGGCCCGACGCGCAGCCACTCGTCGCCCTCGCCGGTGACCGGGCCGTCGAGTCGCTCGCCCAGGTCGTTGGACAGGAACGGCGTGGCGGCCGGCATCACCAGGACCGACACGGGCAGTGCCCCGCTGCTCGCGAGTGCCCGGTAGCGGGCCTCGGCGGTGGCGTCGACGGCAGCGTCGTGGACGGCGGTGATCCCGTGCTCGTGGAGCGCCCGGGCCCGGGCGACGAGCAACTCGTCGTAGCGGTCGGGGTCAGTGAACGCCCGCACCGACTCGGCGTGCGCCCGGCCGAAGGCGCGTTCGGTCAGGAGCCCCGTCGCCAGGCCGTCCGGGCCGCGTTCCACGTCCTCGTCCACCGCGGCGGACCTGCGCCCGATCCCGAGCCGGTCGAGCGCCGACGAGTTCACCACCGCCTGGTGGAAGGTGTGGTGCACCACGATCGCCGGACGGTCACCGGTGGCCTCGTCGAGCACCCTCAGCGTGGGTCGCAGTCCGGTGGACTCGTCCCAGCGACACCCGCGGATCCACTCGACGTGTGGTCGGGCGTCCGCCAGCGCCCGCATTCCTGCGGCCAGGGTGGACTCGTCGGTCAGGTCACGGCAGTCGAGCCACTCGGCCTCGAGCGCTGTGACCGACAGGTGGCAGTGGGCGTCGACGAACCCCGGTACCAGCGTGCGGCCGGCCAACTCCACGACGGCGGCCCCGTCCGCGACCGCAGCGTCACCGAGCGACCGTTCGCCCACTGCCTCCACACGGTCGCCCCTGACGACGATCGACTCGACGGTGCCGCGTGGTCCCATCGTGAGGATCGGCCCGCCCCGGAACACCGTGCGCCGAGCAGCGCTGGTCCCCGGCGAGCTGGAGAGCTCGTTCACCGGAAGTCGAACGCGACCTTGACGGCGTCCCGGTCGCCCTGGTCGATGATCGTGCGGAACGCGTCGCGCCAGTCCTCGAGGCGGAAGGTGTGGGTGAGCATGCCGCTCAGGTCGATCCGTCCGTCGCGCACCAGGTCGAGGTAGTGCTCGATCGCGTGCTGTCGCACGCCGTCGACCTCCTCGACCCCGAAGGCGTTGGAGCCGATCAGCCGGAGTTCCTTGAAGTACCACGGCGTCCACTCGAACCGAGCGGGCGACGCCACCCCGAGCTGCACGAGCTGTCCACCGTGTCCCAGGATCCGGAGGCCGACCTCGACGGTCTCGGGGTAGCCGACCGTGTCGTAGACGCAGTCGACGTGGCTCGGGTACGCGACGGGGAGTCCCTCCCACGGCGACCGCAGGGTCGCCCCGCACCACTCGGCGACCTCCTCGATCAGCGCCTCGCGCGGCTCGGGCTGGAACACGGTGGCGCCGAGCCGTCGGGCGAGGGCCGCCTGCGCGGGCCAGCGTGCGATCGTCGCCACCTCCACGTCGGGGTGCAGCGCCCGGAGGATGGCCGTGGCGGTCGTGCCGAGCGCGCCGGCGCCGTACACGACCGCACGTCCGCCCGGAGGCGGCGGGTTGCGGGTGATGGCGTGCAGCGACACGGAGAAGGGGTCCGCCAGGACGGCCACCTCGTCGGGGACGTCGTCGGGAACGGGGAACGACATGAGCCGGTGGGCGGGGAGCAGGTCGGCGAACCCACCGGTGGCGTCCGAGGAGTTCCCGGTGTGGATGCCCGGGGCGAGTCGTCCGTCGAGGAACCCCCAGCAGGCGCTGTAGTTGCCGACCGCACACTCCGGGCACGGCGGCTCGATGCCCCTGGGCGCGCACGAGAGCCACGGGTTGAGCACGACCCGCTGGCCGACGGGGAGGTCGAACGCCGGACCTGCGTCGACCACGTCGGCGACGACCTCGTGGCCCAGCACCTGCGGGAACGAGATGAACGCGGTCATGGGGTTGTCGCCGGCGTCGTCGAAGTCCATGAGCACCTGCTTGGAGTCCGACCCGCAGATGCCGCACATGCGGGTCCGCAGGACCGCCCAGTCGTCGCCGAGCACCGTCGGATCCGGGAGGTCCTCGATCGCCATCGGCGTCGTCGCCAGGTGCTGGACGAGCCGTGGCGCGTCCGGTGGAGGTGCCGGGACCTCGCCCGGGTCGGTCATGAACACGAGCGCACGCACGGTGCCTCCCTCCCGGTGGTCGTCCTGCTCACATGAGGCCGAGCTGCGAGAGCAGCACGGCTGCGGTCAGGTCACCGTCGATCGACAGGCGTTGGGTCGAGAACGCCTCGGCGCCGTCGAGCTCGCCGTTGGCCATCCGGACGTAGTCCTCGGCGCTGGCGTTGATGGTGACGGTCGGTGACGTGGCCGGAGCGTCGGCTGGACCGCTCAGGTCCATGGCGCCGTCACGGATGGTCACCGTCCAGGTGCCGCCCTCGTCGCCGGTCAGGGCGAACGCGACGACCAGGTCGGCGTCGCCGGCCCGTTCGGCGTCGAAGCGGTCGGTCATCCGGTCGAAGATCTCCTGGGCCGAGCCGTACCGGTGGCTGAATCGCTCCGCCCGGGTGCGCTCGCCGGGCAGCAGCTGACGCTCCATCTCCTCGACCGACTCCACCAGGATCGAGACCATCTGGTCCACGCACTCGCGGTCGATGCTGAGCGGCGGCGCCAGCCCGACCGTCTCGATGCCCATGGCCCGGCAGTAGAGCCCGCGCTCCCACGCCTCGAGTTCCACGGTCGTGCAGGCGGTGTGGGGGTGGGTGAACCCCCGCTTGGTGTCGCGGTCGGCGACGAACTCGATGCCGGCCATCAGGCCCATGCCGCGGATCTCGCCGACGGTGTCGAACCCGCCGAGTCGTTCGTGGAGCTGCTCGTGCAGGTAGGCCCCGACCTGCGCGGCGTTGTCGACCAGTCCGTCCCGCTCGATGATGTCCAGGTTGGCGAGCCCCGCTGCGCACGCGGCCGGGTGGCCGCTGTAGGTGAAGCCGTGGCTGAAGGGCATCTGGTTGGGCAGCCCGTCCGAGATCGTGTCCCACACGTGGTCCGCCACCACCGAGCCCCCCAGCGGCTGGTAGCCGCTGGTGAGCCCCTTGGCGAGCGTCACCAGGTCCGGCCGGATCCCGCCCCAGTGCTCGTGGCCGAACATCCTCCCGGTCCGCCCGAACCCGGTGACGACCTCGTCGACGATCAGCAGGATCCCGTGACGGTCGCAGATCTCGCGGATCCTCGGGAAGTAGTCGTCGGGCGGCGGGATGATGCCACCGGCCCCGATCACCGGCTCGGCGATGAACGCACCGATCGACTCGGCCCCGACCTGTTCGACGAGCTGCTCCAGGGAGTTCGCGCACGCCAGTCCGCAGTCGGGGTAGGTGAGACCGAGCTCGCACTTGTAGCAGTAGGGGGCGGCGACGTGCTGGAAGCCCTCGGCGTTGGGTCCGAAGTTCCAGTGCATCGGCAGGATGCCCGTCGCCGACATCGTGGCGATCGTCAGCCCGTGGTAGCCGTGGTGGCGGGCGACGATGGTCCGGCGGTCCTCGCCGCGCAGCGCCCAGTAGAGCCGGACGAGCTTGAAGTTCGTCTCGTTGGCCTCGGAGCCTCCCGAGGAGAACATCACGTGCTCCAGCCCGTAGGCGGGATCGAACATGCCGGCGAGCCGTTCGGCGAGCTCGATGGCGCGAGGGTGGGACTGTCCGTGGAAGGTCGTGAAGTAGTCGAGCTCCTCGAGCTGGCGGGTGACGGCCTCGATGATCTCCGGGCGGCCGTGTCCGACGGCGACGCACCAGAGGCCGGCGAAGCCGTCGATGATCCGCCGCCCCCGGTCGTCGGTGACCCACCAGCCGTCGCCGGCGGTGACGATGCGCGGGCCGCGCTCGGCCATCTCACGCGGCTCGGTCACCGGGTGGATCAGGTGGGCCGCATCGCGGGCGGCCAGACCCTGCAGCTGGACGGGTGTTCCGGTCGTTGGTGGGTTCACGCTCGAGCCTCCTGGGTGGTCCGGTCGGGAGTGTCGGTCGGACGCAGCGCGCCGACGAGTCGTTCGATGACGGCCACGGCCTCGGCGCGGCGGCCCGTGCGCAGCACGTAGAGCGTCGCCTCGGCCCAGGCGCCCATCAGGATCCGGGCCGTGGCCTCGGGGTCGACCTCGACGAGCTCGCCCCGGTCGACAGCGCGTGACAGGACGTCTCGGACGAGTTCGACGGCGGCTTCGTGGTCCGCCCGTCCCCCCTCGTCGAGCGCCGGGATCACCCAGGCGTCACGGAGGAAGAACCGGGCCTCGCCCAGGTCGCCCACGGTCGTGAGCCAGACCTGGAAGGCGCGCGTCATGTCCGACAGCAGGTCGCCGTCGGGGTGGTACGTGGCCGCCGTCGTGGCGCGCATGCGGTCGTACAGCTGGTGCTGCAGCTCCCGGCCCAGATCGTCCTTGTCGGTGAACCAGTGGTAGACGGCCCCCTTCGTGACGCCCGCAGCGGCCGCGATCTCCTCCACGGTGACCGCCTGGTAGCCGCGGGCAGCGAACTCCCGGAGAGCGGCGGCCAGGATCTCGTCCCGGGTCTGTTGTCCCCTCGGCACGCGTGCCACTCGCTCGCCCCCTGTTCGACGGCGTGCGACCGCCCCCGTGCGTCCGACGCGCGAGGACCGACGCCCTGACGCTCGAGCATACGCAGCGTAG
>CAINRS010000125.1 GCA_903852755.1 uncultured Actinomycetes bacterium
CGCCGCGCCGGCGACCCGGGGGCGCCGGAGGAGCGTGAACGACTCGAACCACCGGTTGGTGCCCGACGAGGTGACCAGGTGCGGCAACCGCACCCGCGCCAGCACCACCGCCAGCACGACCGCCGTGACACCGAGCACCTCGAAGGGGAACTGCAGGCTGACCCCGGACAGGGTCGCCCCGAGCACCGGTCCGAGCATGAAGCCGGCCAGCTCGGCACTCGTGAGCAGTCCGAGCCGCTTGCCGGCGACCAGCGGGTCGCCCGCGGCCACCACCTTGCGCGCCGCAGGGATGAACACCCCTGCGGCGAGCCCCTGGAGTCCCCGGGCCGAGACGAACTGCCAGAGTTCGGTCCCGAACGAGAACCACACGACCGACACGGCCGTGCCGAGCAGGCCACCGACGAGCAGCCGCCGGGCGTGCCCACGGTCGGCCAGGTTGGCGAGGAGCAGCCCCGACACCAGCGCCGCGACGAACGAGGCCCCGGAGATCAGTCCGAGCCCTGCGGTCGAGAACCCGTAGGTGTCCTGGAAGCGGGCGAGCAGGGGGAAGATCATCCCGACGCCGCAGCTGATCACCCCGGCCGGGACCAGGACCGGGACGATCGACGGCGACGCCCGGGTGGTGCCATCCGGGTGCAGCGGTGCCCCCGTGCCATCCGGGTGCAGCGGTGCCCCCGTGCCATCCGGGTGCAGCGGTGCCCCCGTGCCATCCGGGTGCAGCGGTGCCCCCGTGCCGTCACCGTCCACGGGGCCATCTTCGCACCGGTCACCGGCTCGGGCAGACTGGACGGGTGCAGCCCCCGTGGTCCGTCACCGAACCGGTGCAGGCGTACCGGACCGTCCGGGAGCGCACCGAGCAGCTCGCCGCCCCCCTCGGCCCCGAGGACCAGGTCGTCCAGTCCATGCCGGACGCCAGTCCCACCAAGTGGCACCGGGCCCACACGACCTGGTTCTTCGAGGAGTTCCTGCTCGGAGCCGGCGTCGCAGGGACGGACCCCTCCTACCGGTTCCTGTTCAACAGCTACTACGAGGCGGTCGGGCCGCGGCAGGCCCGCGCGGACCGCGGCCTGCTGACCCGGCCGACCGTCGCCGAGGTCGCGGCCTACCGGACCTGCGTCGACGAGGCGGTCACCGCCCTGCTCGAGGGTGGTCCCCACCCCCTGCTCGAGCTCGGCCTCCACCACGAGGAGCAGCACCAGGAGCTGCTCCTCATGGACGTCGCCCACCTCTTCTCGGTGCACCCGCTCCGGCCCGCCTACGCCGCCGACGGACCGCACCCGACGGCGAGTACGGGCAGCGCCGGCTGGATCGACGCCGATGGCGGCACGGTCGAGGTCGGGCACGCCGGGAGCGGGTTCGCGTTCGACAACGAGGGTCCGCGACACGAGGTCCTGCTCCGGCCCTACCGGCTCGCCGACCGGCCGGTCACCTGCGGGGAGTGGTGCGAGTTCGTCGACGACGGCGGGTACGTGCGTCCCGAGCTCTGGCTGAGCGACGGATGGGGCGAGGTCCGGACCCGGGGGTGGGAGGCACCGGCCTACTGGCGGCGACTCGACGGTGACTGGCACGTCACCACCCTCGGCGGCGAGCGCCGCGTCGTCGGCGACGAGCCGGTGGTGCACGTCAGCTACTACGAGGCCGACGCGTTCGCCCGGTGGCGCGGCGCCCGGCTCCCGACCGAGTTCGAGTGGGAGGCCGTCGCCGCAGCTCGATGGGACGACCCCCGGGAGCAGTGGCACGGGTCGGTGTGGCAGTGGACCGCCAGCGCCTACCTGCCGTACCCCGGATTCCGGCCCGCGGCCGGGGCCGTGGGTGAGTACAACGGCAAGTTCATGGTCAACCAGCACGTGCTCCGCGGCGGGTGCTGCGCCACCCCGCCGGGTCACAGCCGACCCACCTACCGCAACTTCTTCCACCCCGAGGCCCGCTGGGCGTTCAGCGGCCTGCGGCTGGCCACCGACCGGTGAGCGGGCTGCGGGTCCCGGTGGTCGAGGTCCGGTTGGACCGTCGATCGTGGCGGGACCACCTCGCCGGGCTGACCGCCGCCGGACTGCGCGACGACCCCCCGTGGATCCCTCCGGTGTGGTTCTACGACCGGTACGGGTCCGAGCTGTTCGAGCGGATCACCCGACTGGCCGAGTACTACCCGACCCGGTGCGAGCGGTCGATCCTCGCGGCGCACGCCGGGCGGATCGCCGAGGTGACCGGGGCCGAGACCCTGGTCGAACTCGGCTCCGGCACATCGGAGAAGACCACGCTGCTGCTCGACGCCCTCGCCGAGCGAGGGACGCTGCGGCAGGTGGTGCCCTTCGACGTCTCCGAGGAGGTCCTGCGGGCCGCTGCCGACGAGCTCGCGGCGCGCTACCCGGACGCGCTGGTCCACGCCGTGGCCGGTGACTACCACGAGCACCTGGACCGGCTGCCGGCGACCGGGTCGTGCCTGCTCGCGTTCCTCGGATCGACGATCGGCAACCTGACGCCCACCGAACGCAGCGGCTTCCTCGACGCGGTGACCGGGGTGCTCGGCCACGAGGACTGGTTCCTGCTCGGCACCGACCTGGTCAAGGACCCCGAGCGTCTCGTCGCCGCCTACGACGACCCCGGCGGCGTCACCGCCGAGTTCAACCTGAACGCGCTGCGGGTGCTGCAGCGGGAGCTCGGCGCCGATCTGGAACCCGCCGACTGGCAGCACCGTGCGGTCTACGACGAGTCGGAGGAACGGATCGAGATGCACCTGGTGGCCACCGGTGCGACGCACATCAGGATCGGGCACCTCGGTGTGGACCGGACGCTGCGCGCCGGAGCGTGGATCCGGACCGAGATCAGCACGAAGTTCCGCACCGACGCGCTGCACGCCGAGCTCGAGGCCGCCGGTCTGGGCGTGGTCGGATCGTGGACCGACGAGGCGGGTGACTTCCTGCTGACCCTGGCTCAACCGCGCGGGACGAGCGCCAGCTGACGGGACTGGGCCACCAGGGCGCCGGTCGCGTCCCAGACCTCACCGTCGACCTCGAGGAACCCGCCGGTCACGTAGCGGGTGCGGAACGCGCACTCCAGCCACCCCGGCGCCGGCCGCGCCCGCAGGTGTGCGGTGAGCTCGACCGTCGGCGTCCACGCCGCCGGGAACGAGGCGTTGAACACCGTCGGGGGGAAGGCGTCGACCGCCAGCAGGAGACCGATGCCGTCGATGGGTTCGCCGCCGCGCAGTCGGAACCACCCTCGGACCTGCGGGACACCACTCGGCGCACCCCGGATGAATCCGGTGTCCTCGGGGTGGAGCCGGACCTCGACCCGGTCCATGAACGCCGGCGGGAACCCGTCACCCCCGACGAGCAGCTCACACTCCTCGAGCGGTGGCAGTCCCGGCGGGCCACCGTCGAGGTGCAGCACCTCGACGCCCTCCTCGAGCTCACCGACGGTGGCGAGGGCGGTGATGACCTCGCTGCCCCGGGCGTGCAGCGTGGCCCGGGCGGTGCTGAACCGCTTGCCGACCTTCAGGACCTCGGTCGACACGACCGCCGGACCGGCCCGCCCCGGTCGGAGGTAGTGGGCGGTGACGGTGACCGGATCCGGTCGGCCGGTCGCCGTGGTCACGGCGCGGCCCACCACGGCGAGCAGGAGTCCGCCGTCGACGTTGCCGACGATGTCCCACCCCTCGGGGATGTGGGCGCCGAAGGTCCCGTCACCACGGTCGACGACCTCGGTGGCGTCTGCGAAGGACCGCTCGGTCGGCACGCCCGGACCCTACGCGCCCCGACCGCCTGGGCCCCGACCCCCGGTGCCCAGACCCCCGGCGCCCCGACCCCCGACCTGGGGGTCGGCCGGCGGGATCCCGGCGACCGGTTCAGGGGAGGAACGTCGCGACGGCCACGAAGTGGCAGGCGCCCGCCACGATCGTGAAGCCGTGCCAGACCTCGTGGTAGCCGAAGCGCTCCGGCGAGGGATCGGGACGGCGACGGCCGAGGATCACCGCGCCCACGGTGTAGAGGACGCCGCCCACGGCGAGCAGCACCAGCTGCGGCCACGCCAGCCGGGTGGCGAGCATCGGCGCGGTGATCAGTCCGGCCCAACCGAGGACGATGTAGAGCCACGATCCCACCGACTCGTGTCCGGCGCCGAGCTTGGCCATCTTGAGCGAGACACCGATCATGGCCACGATCCACACGGCGACCAGGGTGGGGATCCCCCACTCGGGCGGGAGCACCAGCAGGCAGATCGGGGTGTACGTCCCGGCGATCAGCATGAAGATCATCGAGTGGTCGGCCCGACGCCACCACTTCACCGCCACCGGCGTGTGGGCGAGCCGGTGGTACGAGGCGCTCACGGCGTAGAGCCCGACCAGGGTGGCGCCGTAGACCAGCACGGCGGCCCGACCCAGTCCCGTCTCGGCGGCGGCGGCGAGCAGCACCACCGCCGGGAGCGACACCAGGGCGGCGATCAGGTGGAGGCGGCCCCTCCAGAACGGTCGGAACCCGTACGCATCCAACTCCGCCGGGTCTGCGGTCACTGCACTCACCACTGCGCTCACTGCCCCACCCCCCGTTCGTGTTGCCACTCTCCATCCGGACATCCGGACGATGCTCCAGTGGTACGACCGGAGGGTGAACTCCGCAAGTGGGCAGAGTGACTAGTGGCCGAACTCCTGCCGAGGGTCCGCACCGGTGCGGTGTTCAGCCGAGGAGGTCGCGCACGTCGACCCAGAGCAGGATCGTCAACAGGACGATCACCGAGCTGTTGAGGGCCACGATGACGTACCGGTAGCGGTGCCCGGAGATCCAGAACCGCCGGATGCTCGCGATGTTGAAACCGATCGCCACGACGCTGATCACGATCCCGATGATCGGCCCGACACCCTTGGCCACACCGAGGAGCGGCAGGATCCACGGGAACACGACGTAGGCCAGCAGGCACCGGGTTCCCGAGATGACGATCGACCGGCTGAAGATCCGGGTCGCCGGGTCGGTCGTCGCGGTCTGCTCCGAGGTGGCCTCGACGTCGGTCATCGCCGACCATCCTGCCCCTCCGGACCACTCGGCGGCAATCACCCGGGTGCTGGACGGTGCGAGACGCCGGCGACGACGGACGCGACCACCGAGGCGAGCTCCGGGAGGAACTCCCGGAACGGACTCGTCCTGCGCCAGTACATGGCCACCTCACGCCGGGGCACCGGATCGTCGAACGGCACCAGGACGACCGACTCCGACGTCGGGACGGGCGCTGCGGTGGCGAGCTCCGGCAGGAGGGTGATCCCCACCCCGGCGGCGACCATCTGTCGGAGCGTCTCCAGGCTGGTGGCACGGAATCCCCGCCGTTCGGTCCCGCCGGCGAGGTGGCAGACCGACAGCGCCTGGTCACGCAGACAGTGGCCGTCCTCGAGCAGCAGCAGCTCCGCTCCGGCGAGCACCGAGGTCGACACCGGTGCGGGGTGCCCGGCGAGCGGGTGGTCCACCGGGACGGCGAGCACGAAGTCCTCGTCGAACAGCCACTCCTCGTGCAGCGAGTCGTCGTGCACGGGCCGGGCGAGCACGGCCACGTCGAGCGAGCCCTCCCGCAGGTGCTGGTGCAGCACCTCGGTCTTCTCCTCGACGAGCAACAGTTCGAGGGCGGGGAAGCGCCGGTGCAGGTCCGGCACGACCCGGGGCAGCAGGTAGGGCGCCAGCGTCGGGAACACCCCGATGCTGATCGACCCGGTCGCCGGGTCCTGCGACTGACGGGCGTCACCGACGATGGCGTCGGCCTCCCGGACGATCGCCCGGGCCCGCTCGACCACCCGCTCCCCCACCGGGGTGAGCGCCACCTGGCGTGGGTTCCGTTCGAGCAGTTCGACACCGAGCTCCCGCTCGAGCTTGCGGATCTGGGTCGACAGCGTCGGCTGGCTCACGAAGCACGCATCGGCTGCCCGACCGAAGTGCCGCTCGTCGGCCACCGCCACCAGGTAGCGGAGGTCCCGCAGGTTCACGCGGGGACCGGCGTCCGGATGAGGTGGTCGAACGCGCTGAGCGCAGCGGTCGCGCCCGCGCCCATGGAGATCACGATCTGCTTCCACGGGACGGTGGTGCAGTCGCCGGCGGCGAAGACGCCGGGCACCGAGGTCTGGCCCCGCTCGTCGACGACGACCTCGCCCCGGGGCGAGCACTCGACGGTCCCGTCGAGCCACTCGGTGTTGGGGAGCAGGCCGATCTGGACGAACACCCCGTCGAGGTCCACCTGGTGGACCTCGGAGGTGGCCCGGTCCTGGTACCGGAGCCCGGTGACCTCACTGCCGTCGCCGACGACCTCGGTCGTCGCCGCACCCAGGATCACCTCGGTGTTGTCCATCGAGCGCAGACGGCGCTGGAGCACGTCGTCGGCCCGGAGCTGGTCGTCGAACTCCACCACGGTCACGTGTCCGACGATGCCGCCCAGATCGATGGCCGCCTCGATGCCGGAGTTCCCCCCGCCGATCACCGCGACGCGCTTGCCCTTGAACAGCGGACCGTCGCAGTGCGGGCAGAAGGTCACGCCCTTGTTGCGGTAGTCCTCCTCACCCGGGACGCCGAGGGTGCGCCACCGGGCACCGGTCGACAGCACGATGGTGCGCGCCCGCAGCGATGCGCCGCTCGCCAGTTGCACCTCGTGGAGTCCGGACTCGTCCTCGGCCGGGACCAGACGTACCGCCTGCTGTCGGTTGATCACCGTGACGTCGTAGGAGAGGACGTGCTGCTCGAGCGCCGTGACGAGCTTCGGGCCCTCGGTGTAGGGGACGGAGATGAAGTTCTCGATGCCCATGGTGTCGAGCACCTGGCCGCCGAACCGCTCGGTGACGATGCCGGTGCGGATCCCCTTGCGAGCGGCGTAGATGGCCGCCGACGCACCGGCGGGGCCCCCGCCCACGACGAGCACGTCGAACGGGGCCTCCTCGGCCGCCGCGGCCGCCGCCCGGGCCTCGGCCCCGGCGTCGAGTCGGCCGAGGATCTGCTCGAGGTCCATGCGGCCGCTCTCGAAGAACTCCCCGTTGAGGAAGACCATCGGGACGGACTTGACCCCGCGCTCGTCGACCTCGTCGGCGAACAGCGCGCCGTCGATGGCGGTGTGGCGGATACGTGGGTTCAGCACGCTCATCAGGTTGAGCGCCTGGACGACGTCGGGGCAGTTCTGGCACGACAGCGACATGTAGGTCTCGAAGACGTACTCACCCTCGAGCGAGCGGACCTGGTCGGCGACCTCGTCGCTGACGGCACCCGGGTGCCCACCCACCTGCAGGATGGCGAGCACGAGCGAGGTGAACTCGTGCCCGCCCGGGATCCCGGCGAAGCGGACCGCCACGTCGGTCCCGGTGCGCACGACGGCGAAGGAGGGTCGGCGGGCGTCGTCGTCGGCACGGCGGGCGGTGATGTGGTCGGACAACTCGGCCAGTCCGTCCAGCAGTTCGGCCAGCTCGGCGGACTTCGGGCCGTCGTCGAGCGACGAGACCAGCTCGACGGGCACGGTGATCTTGGTGAAGTGCTCCCGCAGCTGCCCGCGGATCGCATCGTCCAACATGCTCGAATCCTCCTGCGGTGTTCGGATCTGGTGGCCGACTCGGCTGGTGGTACCGGGACCGCCGGTTCCGGCGGGCGGCGCCCCATCGCACCCGCCCGCCGGACGCCGGCCGTCTGCGGGGGGCCGGATCGCGTCCGGCCACCCCGCTCAGGTCGGACCGGTCAGATCTTGCCGACCAGGTCGAGGGACGGGGCGAGCGTGTCGGCGCCCTCCTCCCACTTGGCGGGGCAGACCTCGCCCGGGTGCTCCCGCACGTACTGGGCGGCCTTGATCTTGCGGACCAGCTCGGCGGCGTTGCGCCCCACGCCCTCGGGCGTGATCTCGACCATCTGGATGATGCCGTCGGGGTCGATCACGAACGTGGCCCGGTCGGCCAGTCCGGCACCCTCGCGCATGACGCCGAAGTTGTTGGTGATCGTCCCGCTCGGGTCGCCGACCATGAAGTACTCGATCTTGCCGATCGTGTCGGACGCCTCGTGCCAGGCCTTATGCACGAAGTGCGTGTCGGTCGACACCGAGTAGACCTCGACGCCCATCCCCTGCAGCTCGGCGTAGTGGTCGGCGAGATCGCCCAGCTCGGTCGGGCACACGAAGGTGAAGTCCGCCGGGTAGAAGAACACCACCGACCACTTGCCCTTCATGTCGGCGTCGGTGACGGTGACGGACTCACCCTTGCGGAAGGCCGTGGCCTCGAAGGGGAGGACCTCGGAGTTGATGGTGGCCATGTGGCATGTGCTCCTGTTCTCGGTTCGGTGTGGCCCCGGCGGATCCGGGCCACGAGTGCAACCTACGGAGACCCCATTGGTATTTCCAATGGATACATCTGAACCGATCCATCGACGTCGCCTATCGGCCGTCGTGACCTGCCGCTCGTCGCGACGCGTGGACGCGAGCTGGGATCAGCGGGTCCGGAGCGGGGAACGGGGGTCAGCTGGGGGACGCACGGCCACCGGCGGTGCGTCCCCCGGACCCCGGGTCCGGACCGCGCCGCCGGACGAGCCGGAGGACCGCGGTGCGCCCGTGGTGTTCCCCGGCCGGACCATAGTCGGGTGTCCCGTCACCGGGCGAGGCCGACCCCACCCCGGCCTCAGGGCAGGATGCCGGCGGCCCGGTACTCGGCGATCGCCTCCTCACGGATGCGACGCTTGAAGATCTTGCCCGTGGCCGTCCGTGGCAGCGGGACCATGGTCACCGTCACGTACTGCGGGATGGCGAACGGGGCGATGCGACCGACGAGGTACTCCTGGAGCTCCTCCGGGTCGAGTCCCGCCGGACCGAAGACCGTCGCTCCGACCTCCTCGCCGAGCCGTTCGTCGGGAACCGCGTAGACCGCCACCTCACGCACCAGCGGGTGGGTCGACAGCGCCGCCTCGACCTGACCGCAGCCGATGTTCTCCCCGCCACGGATGATCAGGTCCTTGATCCGGTCCACGATCGTCACGAATCCCTCGTCGTCGATCGTCGCCACGTCGCCGGTCCGGAACCACCCGTCGACGAACGACTCGGCCGTCGCCTCCGGACGCCCCCAGTAGCCCTCGAACACCGACGTCCCGCGCACCTGGAGCTCACCCGCCTCACCCGGCGGGAGCGGCCGGTCGTCGGGGCCGACGACGCGGAGGTCGAGCACCGCGGCGGCACGACCGGCGATACCGGGTCGCTCCCGGTACTCGGCGCCGGTGACCCCGGCGCCGATGGCGTTGGTCTCGGTCATCCCCCACCCGTTGTTGGGCGCGGCCCGCCGGAACGACGAGCCGATCCGACGGACCTGCTCGGGTGGTCGCGGCGCGCCACCCCCGCCGACCAGACGGAGCGACGACAGGTCCCGGCCCGTGTTCGCCGCCTCCTCGAGCAGGTCGGCGACCATCGCCGGGGTGGCCACGAACGAGTCGATCCGCTCTGCCTCGATCAGGCGGGCGGCCTCGGCGGCGTCCCACTTGGGCATCGCGACCACGCGGCGCCCGGCCCGCAGGGAGAGCAGCGCGACGGCGTGGCAGCCGGTGACGTGGAACAGCGGCACGGCCAGCATCGACGTGGTCTGCTGCCGGTGCACGGATCCGTCGGGAGCCGGTTCCGCAGGAGCCGGTTCCGCAGGAGCCGGTGCCTCCGATCGCGAGGCCGCAACGAGCCGGGTCGCAACGGTCGCGTCGAGCTCCCAGGACAGGAGCGCGTGGATCACCTGGCGGTGGGTCGAGAGCACCCCCTTGGGCAGGCCCGTCGAGCCCGAGGTGTAGAAGATCGTGCACGGGTCGCCGGGGCCGACCTCGACCTCCGGGGCGGCGGCGTCGGCCGGGGCACCATCGAGCAGGGCCCGCAGGTCGACCACGTCGCACCCGGCGAGCTCACGCTGACGATCGTCCGTGTGCACGGCGAGCACCACGGGCGCCGGACCGCCCAGTCCGCCGAGCTGCGCCACCCGCTCACCGTCGGCGAGCAGCACCGTCGCGGCCGAGTCACGCAGTCCGAAGTGGAACTCCTCAGGGCTCCACATCGAGTTCATCGCCACCGCGATCGCGCCGGCGGCAGCAGCGGCGGCCATCCCGACGACCCACTCCGGGTAGTTGCGCATGGAGATGGCCACACGGTCGCCCGGTCGCACCCCGTGGTCCTCGACGAGCGACCGGGCGAGGGTCGCCGCCCGACGGTGCGTGTCGGCGAAGGTCCACCGCTCGTCGCCGAACACGTAGTACTCGAGGTCGCTCCGGGCGGCGGTGACCACGTCCCAGAGCGTGTCCGGCGCCCGCACGAACCGGCGCTCGGGACCCCGTTCGGTCTCCACGACGACCAGTTCGAGCGGCTGGCCGGGCGCGGTCACCTCGGCGACCACCGCTGCACGGGTCCGACCCGGTTCCGACACGACACTCACGCTACATGGGGGCGGAGTGCGCCCGGGTCTGGAAGACTGCGCCGAGTCGACCAGGGAGACAACGTGAAGTTCGGCATCGCCTTCGCCAACATCCTGACCTTCGCCGAGGAGCCCGGCCTCTCGGAACTCGCCCGCACCGCCGAGCAGGTGGGGTTCGAGTCGCTGTGGACGGTCGAGCACGTGGTGTACCCGGACGACTACGGATCGGCCTACCCCTACGACTCGAGCGGCAAGATGGCGATGACGCCCGACACCTCGCTGCCGGATCCGCTCGTGTGGCTCACGTGGGTGGGTGCGGTGACCGACACCATCCGGCTCGCGACCGGCATCCTGATCCTGCCGCAGCGCAACCCGGTGGTCCTCGCCAAGGAGGTCGCCACGATCGACCACCTGACCGGCGGCCGGGTCGAGCTCGGCATCGGGGTCGGCTGGCTGCGCGAGGAGTTCGACGCGCTCGGTGTGCCGTTCGAGCGTCGTGGCGCCCGGACCGACGAGTACATCGGCGCGATGCGAGCCCTGTGGGACGCCGACCACGCCGAGTTCCACGGCGAGTTCGTGGACTTCGCCGGGGTGAGCGTGAACCCGAAGCCCGTCCGGGGCCGGGTGCCCATCACCGTCGGCGGCCACAGCCGCGCCGCGGCGGAGCGCGCCGGTCGGATCGGCGACGGCTTCTTCCCGGGCAAGGGCGACATCGCGGAACTCGGCGACATCGTCCGCCAGACCGCAGCCGACTGCGGCCGGGACCCGGAGCAGATCGAGATCACCTTCGGAGACGAGCACATCTTCGGCAGCGACCCGGTCGGTGCGGTCGAACGGCTCGCCGATGCCGGCGTCGACCGGGTGATCGTGCCGTCGCTCATGTTCCTCGGCGACCCCGTCGCGTCGCTCAGCGACTTCGGCGAGCGGGTCATCGCCCCGACGGCCGACCGCTGAGCACCGACCGACCGACACCGAGGCCGTGACGATGGACCTCCCACCGTTCCTCCACCCCTTCGCCCGACCGAACGCGGAGCGGTTCATCGAGATCGTCCGGGGTGAGGGCGCCCTGGTCTGGGACGACGAGGGACACGAGTACGTCGACGCGCTGGCCTCGCTCTGGTACTGCGTGGCCGGGCACGGCCGGAGCGAGATCGCCGACGCCGTGGGCGAGCAGCTCCGGACGCTCGATGCGTTCCACACCTTCGAGCTGTTCACCAACCCGGCCGCCGAGCGACTCACCAGCGAGCTCGCCGACCTGGCCCCGATGGACGACGCCCGGGTGTTCCTGACCAACTCCGGTTCCGAGGCGGTCGACACCGCCATGAAGCTCACCCGACTGTTCTGGGCCTGGCAGGGGCTCCCCGAACGCTCGGTGATCGTGAGCCGCGACCGGGCCTACCACGGGGTGACCTACGGGGGGACGAGCGCCCAGGGGCTGGCCCCCAACAAGGAGCACTGGGGCGAACTGCTCGGCGGGGTCGTGCAGGTGCACGCCGACTCGCTCGAGGAGGTCGAGCGGCAGCTCGCCGAGCACGGGGACCGGATCGCCGCGGTGATCACCGAGCCGGTCCAGGGGGCGGGCGGTGTGTTCCCCCCGGTCGACGGGTACCTGCAGGGGTTGCGCGAGCTGTGCGACCGGACCGGGGCGCTGCTGGTGTTCGACGAGGTCATCACCGGGTTCGGCCGGCTCGGCACCTGGTGGGGAGCGCAGCGGTACGGCGTCACCCCGGACCTCGTGACCTTCGCCAAGGGCGTCACCTCGGGCTACCAGCCGCTCGGAGGGGTCCTCGTGGGGCCACGGGTGCGCGAGGTCCTCGAGGCCGACGACCAGCGCTGGTTCCGGCACGGCTTCACCTACTCCGGCCACCCGGCGGCGTGCGCGGCCGCATCGGCCAACCTCGCGGTGCTCCGTGGCGACGGGTTGCTGGAACGGGCACCAGAGGTCGGGGCGCGCCTCGGTCCGGGACTGCAGGCGATCGTCGACGACGGCCTGGCTGCCGGAGTGCGGGGCACCGACGGCATCTGGGCGCTCGCCCTGCACCCCGAGGACTCGGCGCTCGTCGTGCGGGACGAGATGCTCGCCCTCGGCGTGATCCCCCGACCGATCGCCACCCACTCGCTGGCGTTCTGCCCACCGCTCGTGATCACCGACGAGCAGCTCGACCGCACGGTGGACGCGACCCGCAACGCGCTCGCCTCCGTGCGGGACCGAGCCGGCGCGTGAGCGGACCCGCCCGACCGACCGCTCCGCAGGACGCACGCGTCACCCGGGCGCTCGCCGATGCCGTCGGGCGACCGTTCTGGACCGACCGGACCGGGGTCGACCTCGGTCCCCCGGGTCCGCCACTCCGCGGCACCCACACCACGGACCTCCTGGTGGTCGGCGCAGGTTTCACCGGACTCTGGGCCGCGCACCTCGCACTCGACGACGACCCCGGCCGGGATGTCCTGGTGGTCGACGCCTCCGGGCCCGGTGACGGCGCATCGGGCCGCAACGGCGGCTTCTGCGACGCCTCGGTCACCCACGGAGCGGCCAACGGTGCGGCCCGGTGGCCCGGGGAGTACCCGACGCTCCACCGACTGGGGCTGGAACACCTCGACGCGCTGGTCGCCGACCTCGACCGACACCGGATCGACGCCCGGTGGGAACCGGTCGGCGAGCTGACCGCCGCCACCGAGGACTGGCAGCTCCCCGAACTCGCCGAACTGGCATCACTGCTCAGCGACCACGGCGACGACGTCGAGCTGCTCGACGCACCCGGGACCCGGGCGGTGGTGGACTCCCCCACCTTCGTCGGCGGCCTCCACCGGCGCACCGGCGTGGGCACGCTCGACCCCGGTCGACTCGTCGCCGGACTGCGGCGCAGCCTGGCCGCCCGCGGCGCCCGGCTGGCCGACCACACCCCGGTGGTCTCGGTCCGTCGCGCCGGCGCCGGGGTCCACGTCGAGGGGCCCGGCCTGTCGGTGTCGGCCCGGCAGGTGCTGCTCGCCACGAACGCCTACCGGGGTCTGCTCGGTCCGGTTCGACGCGCGGTCGTGCCGGTGTACGACCACGTGCTGGTGACCGAACCCCTCGACCGGCACCGGCTCGACGCCCTCGGCTGGGCGGGTCGGCAGGGGTTCGCCGACGCCGCCAACCAGTTCCACTACGCACGGCTCACCCCGGACGACCGGCTGCTCTGGGGTGGCTACGACGCCATCTACCGGTTCGGGGGACCGACCGGTCCCGGGGTGGAGCGCAACGAGGCCACCGAGCGACTGCTGTACGCGCAACTGCTCGACACGTTCCCCCAGCTCGACGGGGTCCGCATCACCCACACCTGGGGCGGACCGATCGCCACGACGACACGGTTCTGCCTGACCGCCGGGACCCGCTGGGACCGGCGCGTCGGCTGGTGCGTCGGCTACACCGGCCTCGGCGTCGGTGCGTCCCGGTTCGGGGCCGCCACGGCGCTCGACCTGCTGGCCGGTCGACGGACCGAACGCACCGAGCTCGGACTGGTGCGGACCGCGCCGGTCCCGTGGCCCCCTGAGCCGCTGCGCTGGGCGGGTATCACGCTGACCCGACGCGCGATCGCCCGGGCCGACCGCGCCCGTGGACGACGCGGACCGTGGCTCCGACTGCTCGACGCACTCGGACTGGGGTTCGACAGCTGAACCGGCCCGCACCGGCACCGCCGTCGACTCAGCGCGCCCCCCAGGAGTACGTCTGCTTCTCCAGGTGCAGGTAGGTGAACACCTCGGCGCTCGCGACCCCGTCGAGACTGCGCACCTCACGTTCGAGCAGCTCGAGGAGCGCGTCGTTGTCGGTGCAGACAACCTCGAGCAACAGGTCGAACGATCCGGCCGTGACGACGACGTAGTCGATCTCGTCGACCGCAGCGAGCCGCGCTGCGAGTCGGCGCAGGTCTCCGCTCGCCCGGACCCCGATCATCGCCTGGATCGTGAAGCCGAGCCGCTGGGGGTCGGTCACGGCCACCACCTGGACGATCCCGGTCTCGACCAGCCGCTGCACCCGCTGGCGGACCGCCGCCTGCGAGAGCCCGACCAGCGGGGCGAGCTGGGAGTACGCCATGCGACCGTCACGCTGGAGCTCGCGGATGATCGCCTTGTCGACCTCGTCGATCCCGCCCTGCCGGAAGGCAGACGGCTCCACCACCTCGGACACCTCAGGCTCCGAGCGCGTCGTGGACGTCGAGGTGCGGACGGCCGAGCGCCTCGGCGACGGCCGCGTTCACCACGGAACCCGCTGCGGTGTTCACGCCCAGGGCCAGGGCCGGGTCGACCCGCACGGCCTCGCGCACCCCGAGCCGGGCCAGTTCGGCCAGGTAGGGCAGCGTGACGTTGGTCAGCGCGTAGGTCGAGGTGTGCGGCACCGCACCGGGCATGTTCCCCACGGCGTAGTGGACGACGTCGTGGACCACGAACGTGGGGTCGTGGTGGGTGGTCTCGTGCGAGGTCTCGATGCACCCCCCTTGGTCGATCGCGATGTCGACGACCACGGATCCGGGCCTCATGGACCGGACCATGTCCTCGGTGACCACCACCGGGGCGCGACCGCCCGGGACGAGCACGGCGCCGATCACCAGGTCCGCCTGCTCGATCGCCCGCTCCACCTGTCCCCGGTTGGAGGTGAGCGTGGTGATCCGGCCCATCTGGATCTGGTCGACCCACCGCAGCCGCTCGACGTTCTTGTCGAGCAGGTCCACCTCGGCCTCGAGACCGGCGGCCATCCACGCCGCGTTCCAGCCGACGTTGCCCGCACCGAGCACCACGACCCGGGCGGGACGTACACCCGGAGCGCCGCCGAGCAGCACACCCCGTCCGCCGTTGTGGCGCTCGAGGAAGTGGGCGCCCACCTGCACGCTCATCCGGCCGGCGACCTCGCTCATCGGGGCGAGCAGCGGCAACCCACCGGACGCAGGCTGGACGGTCTCGTAGGCGATGCCCGTGACCCCCCGTTCGAGCAGGGCGTCGGCGACGCCCGGGTAGGCGGCGAGGTGCAGGTAGGTGAAGAGCACCTGACCCCGGCGGAAGTGCTCGTACTCCGAGGCCTGCGGCTCCTTGACCTTGCAGACGATGCCCGCACGCTCCCAGACCTCGCCCGCGGTCGACACGATCTCGGCGCCGGCCGCCCGGTAGTCCTCATCGGGGATCGAGGCCCCGACACCGGCGCCTGCCTGGACGAGCACGTCCACACCGTGGGCGTGCAGCTCCCGGACGCCGTCGGGGGTCATGGCGACCCGGTACTCGTCGGCCTTGATCTCGGCGGGGACGCCCACCAGCGTCGTGCTCACGTCGGACTCCTCGGTGACGGCGGGACGCTCAGCCGGCGGCTGCGCCGCGGCGGCGCTGGGAGAGCGGCCCGATGGTGAACAGGATGAGGGTCACCACCAGGATCAGCGTGGCCAGCACGTTGACCTGCGGGGGGAAGCTGACCCGGAAGGCGTTGTTGACCTGGATCGGGAAGGTCGTGAACTCGCCTCGGGTGAAGTCGGTGACGATGTAGTCGTCGAGCGACAGGGCGAAGCTGAGCAGCGCAGCGGCGAGGATGCCCGGGAGGATCAGCGGGAACGTCACCTTCCAGAACACCCGGAGCGGTCGGGCGCCGAGGTCCATGGCGGCGTCCTCGACGGTCCAGTCGAACCCGCGGACCCGGGCCTTGACCGTCATGGCGACGAAGCTCACCAGGAACATGATGTGGGCGATGATCACGGTCACCTGACCCAGCACGACGCCCCGTCCGAGGAACAGCTGGTAGAGCGACGCACCGAGCACGATCTCCGGGGTGGTGAGCGGGAGGACGAGGAACACCTCGGTCACCTTGTTGCCCGTGAACCGGTAGCGCGACAGGGCGATGGCGATGAGCGACCCCATGGCGAGCGCCACTGCGACGGCGACCGCTGCGACCACCAGGCTGCGCCAGAACGCCTCGGTGAGCTGTGCGTCCTTGAACGGCTCCGCCCAGTTCTCGAGCGTGAACCGCTCCCACGACAGGTTGTACTTGCCAGCGGGGTCGTTGAACGTGAACACGACGATGTTGAGGATCGGCAGGAACAGCCACAGGTAGGCCAGCACGGCGACGGCGGTCAGCACCCGGCGACCCCACCCCGAGCCCGCCCGGGTGGGGCGATCCGAACCGACCGCAGGACGGACCTCGGCGACCACCGGCGGCGCGGCGCCCTCGGCCATGGTCACGGCGCACCGCTCCGACTCGTCCTGACGTCGCGCAGCACCATCAGACCGCCAGCCCCTCGGTCCCGAGGAACTTCGAGTAGATCAGCACGAGCACCGTGATGATCACCATGAGCACGAGCGACAACGCCGCGGCCTGGGGGTAGTCGAACTGCACCAGGAACTTGTTCTGCACCACGGTCCCGATCATCGAGGTCTGCGGGGACCCGAGGTACCGGGCGTTCAGGTAGTCGCCGGCCGCCGGGATGAACACGAGCAGGCTCCCGGCGAAGATGCCGGGGAGCGAGAGCGGCAGCACCACCTTGCGGAACGCCCGCCACGGCGTGCAGCCCAGGTCGGCGGCGGCCTCGGTGAGCCGGAAGTCGATCTTCTCCAGACTCACGTAGATGGGCAGGATCATGAACGAGATGAAGTTGTAGGTGAGCCCGCCGATCACCGCCATGGGCGTCGCCAGGATCCTCCCGTCGCTCCCGACCCAGGGCAGGAGTCGGTACAGGCCCGTCACCACGCCGTCGTCCTGCAGGATCGAGGTCCAGGCGATCGTCCGGATCAGGTACGAGGTGAAGAACGGCACCACGACCAGTCCGATCAGGAAGTTCTTCCAGCGGCCGCCGCAGGTGGCGATCCAGTAGGCGAGCGGGTAGCCGATCAGGATCGCGAGCACCGTGGCCGTCCCGGCGTACAGGAACGACCTGATGAACTCGTCGGAGTACTCGCTGAGCGCCGAGCCGTAGTTCGAGAAGTCCCACGAGAAGACGGGCTCGGCGAACCGGCTCGGCTTGGTCGACAGCGATGCCCGGACCAGCATGACGACCGGGACGAGGAAGAACACCAGCAGCCAGATGATCCCCGGGCTGAGCAGCCCGTAGGGCGCGAACCGGCCCCGGCGCAGTCCGGTGTCGTCGGTGGTGGCGGCCGCCACGGGGACTCCCTCGCTCCCGGTCGGCCGGTCAGGCGCCCGAGATCCGGGCGAACTCCTCGTCCATCTGCTGCTCCTTCTCCTCGCTCAGGGTCCCCCAGGTCTGGAGGCTCGCGAGCGTGGAGGCATCCGGGAACAGGAGCTGGTTGTCGGCGAGGGCAGCGGCCTCGCCGCCCATCTTGCGGAGCTCCTCCTGGACGCCCTGGACCGGCGAGATGTACTGGACGCTCTCGGTGATTCGTGCGGCGTTGACCGGGTCGTAGACGAAGTTCATGAACTTGCCGGCGGCCTCGATCTGCTCGGCGGACGCACCCTTGGGGATCACCATGGTGTCGAACCACAGCGTGCCGCCGGACTCCGGCACGACGAACTTGATGTCCGGGTTGGACACGGCGAGCTGCGCCACGTCTCCCGACCACCCGACACAGGCGGCGTAGTTGCCCTGCTCGAGGTCGTCGACGTAGTCGTTCCCGGTGAACTGCCGGATCTGGCCGTTGGCGACCTCCTCCTCGAGCTTGGCGAAGGCCGGCTGGTAGTCCTGGGCGTCCGGGTTCTCGAGGTCGATACCGAGGGACATCGCGATCAGCCCGATGGTGTCGCGCATCTCGGTGAGCATGCCGATCTTGCCGCGGAACGCCGGGTCCCAGAGGTCCTCGACGGTGCGGATCTCCCGGCCGGTGACCGACTGGTTGTAGGCGATGCCCGCCATGCCCGACTGCCACGGCAGCGAGTACTCACCCGTCGGGTCCGACGGCGGCTTCTGCAGGCTGGTGATGAGGTTCGCGGCGTTCGGGACCTCGGCCAGCGGGAGTTGATCGAGCCAGCCCAACTGCAGGAGCCGCCCGGCCATCCAGAAGGTCGGGGCGATGATGGTCGAGCCGATCGGCTCTCCCTTGGACAACAGCGGCTGGATCTTGGCGAACAACTCGTTGTTGTCGTTGATGCCCTCGGTGTAGTCGACCTTGATGCCGGTGGCCTTCTGGAACTCCGCCAGGGTGCCGCCCTCACCGAACAGGTCGTCGTTCGGCTTGTCGATGTAGAGCGTCCAGTTGTCGAAGGTCAGCGTGTTGGCGGCGGCACCGCCGCCGCCGGCAGCGGTGGTGGAACTCCCCGACTCCTCGCTGCCCCCGCACGCTGCGAGGGCGGTCGATCCGGCGGCCAGACCGCCGAGCGCTGCGGTCGAGACGAGGAAGTTGCGGCGGGACACTCGGTTGGTCATTGCGGGTACCTCTCTGTGATGGTCGGGAGTCTGGGATGGTCGGGAGTCTGGGATGGTCGGGACGGATGGTCGGCTCGGGATCCGGCTCACGCCGCGGTCTGGTCGTCCTCCATCGACGTCACGCCCGCCTCGTCGGGGGCGATCGGTTCGGGCACGAGGTAGGCGCCGTCGTGCGACCAGGTCATCTCCATCTCGGAGCCGACCGGGAACGAGCCGGGATCGTCCTCGGGTCCGAGGTGGGCGACCAGGTCGGCGCCGGCGGACGTGCGCACCTGGCAGCGGACGACCGGCCCCTGGAAGACCATGGAGGTCACCGTCGCGCGGATGCTTGCACCGGACCCGGCTCCGTGCAGCGGCGCCCCAGCGGGCACGAGCCGCTCCGGCCGGACCATGAGCGTGACCTCGCTGCCGGCGGCGTAGGTGGTGCCGGCGGCGGAGACCGTGCACTGGCCGCCGAGCCGAGTCTCGACGGTGACGTCGTCACCGGACTGCGACACCACCGTGACCGGCAGCAGGTTCGCCGTCCCGATGAACCCGGCGACGAACGGCGTGGAGGGCGTGTGGTAGATCTCGGTCGGGGTGCCGATCTGGTCGACGCGGCCCTGCGTCATGACCGCGATGCGGTCCGACATGGTGAGGGCCTCCTCCTGGTCGTGGGTCACGAACACGAACGTGATCCCCACGTCACGCTGGATGCGCTTGAGCTCGAGCTGCATGACCTGCCGGAGCTTGAGGTCGAGGGCGCCGAGCGGCTCGTCGAGGAGCAGCGCCGCCGGATGGTTCACGAGCGCCCGGGCCAGGGCGATCCGCTGCTGCTGGCCTCCGGAGAGCTGGTTGGGTCGCCGGTCCGCCATGTCCGGCAGGCGGACGACCTCGAGCATCTCCATGACCCTGGTCCGCACCTCTGCGGCGGGCACCTTCGCGGTCCGCAGCCCGAAGGCCACGTTGTCGAAGATGCTCATGTGCGGGAAGAGCGCGTAGTTCTGGAAGACGGTGTTCACGTCCCGCTTGTACGGCGGGGTGTTCGAGACGTCCCGCCCCTCGAGCAGGATCCGGCCCGAGGTCGGCGTCTCGAACCCGGCGATCATCCGGAGCGTGGTGGTCTTGCCGCAGCCCGACGGGCCCAGCATCGAGAAGAACTCGCTCCGGGCGATGGAGAAGTCGGCGTGCTCGACGGCCACGTAGTCGCCGAACCGCTTGGTCACGGCGTCCAGCAGGATCGTCGTCTCCGACTCGTTGCCGTTGCCCACGCTGCGGGCCACCTCCCCGTCCACCACCCGTGTGTCCGACCGTGTGTCCGACGTCACCGGACGCCCCGTAGGGTGACGTCTTCCTAGCAGTCCCCGGATCCTCACACCGGGCGGCGTGCCGGCGCAAGCGATTCGCTCGTCATTTCACACTCCTGAAACGGAATCCCTCGCTCGTACGTGGTTCGGCAACGGAATCCGTGGCAGAATCAACGGCGAAGCAACAGACCGACACGGACCGGCCCGTCTCGGCGAGGATGACGTCCCAAGATGACGACACGGAGTCGTCCCGACGGATCGGAACGGGTCCGTGTCCGCCCACCGGGCGAATCCGGTGACGGGCGCGGTCCGACCGGACCGAGCAGGAATCGCGGAGCAGTCGGGACCGCACCGGACATCGGAACCACCCAGCAACGAGCGAGCAACGAGGGAGCCACGTGGCAGGACAGAACTTCATCGACGGGCAGTGGAGGGATGCTGCGAGCGGCGCCCTCGACGACGTGGTCGACCCGGCGACGGGGGAGGTGATCGACCACGCCGCATCGAGCGACGCCACGGACGCCGAGGCGGCCGTGCAGGCCGCCGCAGCGGCGTTCGAGTCGTGGAGCCGGACCACGCCGAGGGAGCGTTCCGAGAAGCTCCTCGCGCTCGCCGACGCCGTCGAGGAGAACCTCGACGAGCTGAAGCGGCTCGAGATGGTCAACGTCGGCAAGCCCGTGTCGATCATCGACTTCGAGTTCGACCTGACCGTCGACAACCTGCGGTTCTTCGCCGGCGCCGCCCGCACCATGCAGGCCCAGGCCGCCGGCGAGTACCTCGAGGATCACACCTCGATGCTGCGCCGGGACCCCTTGGGGGTGTGCGTCGGGATCGCCCCGTGGAACTACCCGCTGAACATGGCCACCTGGAAGCTCGGCCCGGCGCTGGCGACGGGGAACACCTTCATCCTCAAGCCGAGCGAGCTGACCCCCCTGTCGGCGCTCAAGCTGGCCGAGATCGCAGCGGACATCTTCCCGCCCGGGGTGTTCAACGTGGTCACCGGACAGGGTGAGACCGTGGGCGACGCCCTCGTCCGACACCCCGGTGTGGCGATGGTCTCCATCACCGGTGACGTGCACACGGGCAAGCTGATCGCCCGCAACGCCGCCGACACGCTCAAGCGGGTGCACCTCGAGCTCGGTGGCAAGGCGCCGGTCGTGGTCTTCGACGACGCCGACGTCGAACTGCTCGTCGGCACGCTCGCCGAGGCCGCCTACTACAACTCCGGTCAGGACTGCACCGCCCCGTGCCGGGTGATCGCCGGGCCGGGTGTCTACGACCGGGTGGTGGGCGACCTCGCCAGCGCCGTGGGCGACATCGTCGCCGGTGACCCCGCCGACGAGGCCACCGCGGTCGGCCCCGTCGTCTCGGCCGCCCAGCAGGAACGGGTGGCGAGCATGGTCGCGCGGGCCGTCGAGGCGGGCGCCGAGGCCGTCGTGGGTGGCTCGACACTGGAGCGGCCCGGCTTCTTCTACGCACCGACCGTGGTGGCCAACCCCGCCCAGGACGCCGAGATCGTCCAGCGGGAGGTGTTCGGCCCGGTGGTCTCCGTGCAGCGGTTCGCCGACGAGGACCAGGCGCTCGCCTGGGCCAACGGGGTGGACTACGGCCTCGCCGCCTCGGTGTGGACCCGGGACGTGGGTCGCGCCATGCGCATGGCGAGCCGTCTCATGTTCGGCACGGTCTGGGTGAACGACCACATCCCGATCGTGTCGGAGCTGCCCCACGGCGGCTTCAAGCAGTCCGGCTACGGCAAGGACATGTCCCTGTACGCGCTCGAGCACTACACCGAGCTGAAGCACGTGATGGTGAGGATCTGATGAGCAACACGACCGACAACAGCAACGACACCCGACTGTCCGCCCGGGCCGCCGAGATCGCCGATCACGAGTCGGCCCAGCTCGTCGCCAGGACACAGGGCTCCAAGGAGTGGTACGAGCGGGCGCTGCGCTCGCTCCCCCTCGGCGTCCCCTCGAGCTTCCAGGCGGGCGACCCGTACCCCATCTACATCGAGCGCGGCGAGCGCATCGTCGTGACCGACGTCGACGGCAACGACTACCTCGACTTCCACGGCGGCTTCGGCGTCGGGATCTGCGGGCACGCGCACCCGGCGATCGTCGAGGCCGTGAGCCGGGCGGTCCGAAGCGGGACCCACTTCGCCGCACCGACGCCCGTCACGGTCGAGCTCGCCGAGGAGCTGTGCCGGCGGTTCAACCTGGACCAGGTGCGCTTCGCCAACTCGGGCACCGAGGCCACGATGGACGCCATCCGCGTGGCCAGGGCAGCCACGGGTCGCGAGCTGGTCGCCAAGATCGAGGGCTCGTACCACGGCCACCACGACACGGTGATGTTCTCGGTGCTGCCCAACGCCGACGCCGTTGGTGGCCGGGAGCTCCCGCCGACCACGCCGATGTCGCTCGGCATCCCGGCGAGCGTCGCCGAGCACACGGTCGTGGTGCCGTTCAACGACGCCCAGGCGTTCGCCGACCTGGTCGCCGAGCGTGGCGACGAGCTGGCGTGCCTGATCCTCGAGCCGGTGATGATGAACGTCGGCATCATCGAGCCCGAGCCGGGGTACCTGCAGGCGCTCCGTGACATCTGCGACGCCAACGGCATCGTCCTGATCTTCGACGAGGTCAAGGCGGGTGCCACGGTGGCGCCCGGTGGCGCCCAGGAGCGCTACGGGGTGCGGCCACACCTGGCCTGCTACGCCAAGGCCCTCTTCGGCGGCACTCCCGGTGCCGCGTTCGGCGGCGAGTCCGCGGTCATGGACATCATCGCCAACGGCGCCGCCCAGATGGGCACGTTCAACGGCAACCCCATGGTGGCGGCCGCCGGCCTGGCGTGCCTGACCGAGGTGCTCGTGCCCGAGGCGTACGACCACCTGACGGTGCTCGGCGACCGACTCGCCCGGGGGTGTCAGGATGCGATCGACGCCACCGGCATCCCGGCACACACGGTGAGCCTGGCCGCGAAGGGGTGCGTGTCGTTCCGGGCGGAGCGGTCGCGCAACTACCGGGACTTCCTCGAGTCCAAGCCGCAACTCTTCGGCGCCGCCTACCCGTGGGCGCTCAATCGGGGGCTGTTCATGACCCCGGGCGACGAGGAGCAGTGGACGCTGTCGGTGCAGCACACCGAGGCGGACGTGGACCGCTACGTCGAGGTGTTCACCGACTTCTGCCACGCGCTGGCCCAGGGCTGAACGTGTCCGGCACCCGGATGCCGGCCGAGACCGACCACCACGAACGCACGCTCGTGGCGTGGCCGACCGAGCGACGCCGCGCCTTCTGGGAGGACCACGTCGCCGAGGCCCGTGACGCCTGGGCCGAGCTCGTCCGCGTCGTCGCACCCCACGAACCCGTCACGGTCGCCGTCGACGTCGGTGAGCTGCCGAGCGCTGCGACCCGGCTCGGCACTGAGCCGAACGTCGAGCTGATCGAGGTGCCCCTCGACGACTGCTGGGTGCGCGACACCGGACCCATCGTCGTGCGTGAGGAGGACGGCAGCCGGAGCGCCGTGCAGTTCGGGTTCAACGCCTGGGGTGGGCTGGTCGAACCGTGGGACCGCGACGCCGAACTCGCCACGCGCCTGGCGCAGCACCTGGACCTGCCCGTGCACCGGGCGCCGTTCGTGCTCGAGGGCGGCGCCGTGACGGTCGACGGGGCCGGCCTGGCCGTGACCACCGAACGCTGCCTGCTGCACCCCAACCGCGGCCCGCTGCCGGACGGTTCGGAGCGGACCACCGCTGCGCTCGACCACCTGCTCCGGCAGTGGCTCGGGGTCGACCGGGTCGTGTGGCTCCGGGACGGGCTCGCCGATGACACCGACACCGACGGACACGTCGACAACGTCGTCGCCATCCCCCGACCGGGGACGGTGCTGCTGCAGGGGTGCGACGACCCGGACGACCCGGACGCTGCAACTGCCGCCGACAGCCGGGCCCGGCTCTCCGCCGCCGGCCTCGAGGTGATCGAGCTGGGTGTCCTGCCCCGGACTGAACGATTCGGGCGGGTGCTCGAGGTGCCCTACGTGAACCTCTACGCCGCCAACGGCGTCGTCGTCGTGCCCGTCACGGGCCACCCGGCCGACGGTGACGTGCTCGAGGTGATCGCCGGGTGCTACCCGGGCCGATCGGTCGTCGGGATCGACGGGACGGTGTTCGCACTCGGCGGTGGCGGGCCCCACTGCGCCACCCAGCAGGTCCCGGCGTGAGCCGGTTCGAGCTCGCCAGCGACGGCGGCACCACGCCGGACTCACCCGCCCGCACCCGACCGGCGGAGCGGGGCGAGCTCCGGGTCGGGGTCGTCCAGACCCGCTGGCACCCCGACCCCGACGAACACCGGGCCGCACTGGCCGAGGGAACGGCGGTGGCGGCCGCCGACGGCGCCGAGCTGATCTGCCACCAGGAGCTCACGCTGTCGCCCTACTTCGCGCTGCTCCCCGACGAGCCGGCCGCACTCGACGTCGAACCCGAGACGCTGCCCGGCGGCCCGACGCACACCTTCGCCACCGGACTCGCCGACGAGCACGGGGTCGTGGTCCACGCCTCGCTGTACGAGGCACCGGGGTGGAACACCGCCATCGCCGTCGCCCCCGGGGGCGACCTGCTCGCCCGCACCCGCAAGGTCCACATCCCCGTGACCGCCGGCTACCACGAGGACCGGTACTTCACCCCCGGGGACACCGGCTACCCGGTCGTCCGGGTGGGGCCGGCGCACGTGGGGTTCCCGACCTGCTGGGATGAGTGGTTCAGCGAACCGGCGCGCATCTACTCGCTCGCCGGCGCCGACCTGCTCGTCTACCCGACGGCGATCGGGTCCGAACCGGACCACCCTGCGTTCGACACCGCGCCCCTGCTCCGGCAGGTGGTGATCGGCAACGGGATCGCGAACGGGTTGGCGATGGTCGTGGCCAACCGGTACGGGACCGAGCGCCTGGGCGACGTGGCGGTGACGTTCTACGGATCGTCGTTCATCAGCGACTGCTACGGGCGGGTGCTCGCGGCAGCGCCGCAGGACCGGGACTGCGTGCTCGTCGCCTCGATCGACCTCGACGCCCGGCGCGACTGGCTGGAACTGTTCCCGTTCCTCACCACCCGTCGACCCGACACCTACGACGCACTGGTGGCCCCCACCGACGACCGGACGGACGACGCCACGGGTGCCGCCGGCGACCTCAGCGACGGTCCTCGAACGACAGGTACCGACCGACCCACGGGAGGTAGGCCGAGCGGAGCGGGTGGAACGGGATCCGGCGGTGCGTGATCTCGGAACAGGCCGGCAGCGGGGCGTCGCCGCACAGCGACTCGGCGAGCCGGTGACCCAGCCAGGTGTTGAGCGCCACGCCGCTGCCGTTGCACCCCGTCGCGTACCACGCCCCGTCGACCCGACCGACGTGCGGCAGGCGGTCCAGGGTCATCGCCACGTTGCCGCCCCAGGCGTGGGTGATGCGCACCCCGGCGAGCTGCGGGTGCACCGCGACCATCTGGTCGTACAGGAAGTCACGGGCGTCGGCGACGTCGGTCGGGTCCATGTCACGGCGCCCGCCGTAGGCGAGCCGGCCGTCGGGGGTCAGCCGCCAGTAGGCCAGGAAGTTCCGTGTGTCGAACACCATCCGTCCGGTGGGGAGGACCGAGCGGGCGACATCGTCCGGGAGCACCTCGGTGGCGATGATGTACGACCCGACCGGCAGCACCCGCCGCTGCAGCTCGGGCACGGCCCGGTCGACCGCAGCGTTGGTCGCCACCATCACCTCGGGAGCGCGCACGACCCCCCGGGTGGTCACGACCTCGTGGCGTCCCGGCCGCGACCGCAGCGACCTGACGGCCGTGCGGTCGTGCACCACCGCCCCGGCCGCCATCGCGCGGCGGGCCAGACCGGCGTGCAGCGCTGCGGGCTGGACCGAGCCGGTCCGTTCCACCACGACACCCGCGACGAACGCATCGCTGCCGATCTCGGTGTGGAGCTCGTTGCGCTCCACCACGTGCGCCGCCTCGCCCACAGCGGTGAGCTCCTGGGCAAGGCCGCGCACGGTGTCGAGGTGGCGCGTGGAGTGGGCGACGAGCAGCATGCCGGGCTCGGCCCACGAGCAGTCGATCCCCTCGTCGCCCGACGCCAGGTCACGGACGTACCCGAAGGCCTCGACGACCTCGGTGTGCATCCGCCGGCCGACGGGTCCGTAGCGACGCTCCAGCGTGAGCGGTCCGGCCTTGAGTTCCGGGATGACCATGCCGCCGTTGCGGCTCGACGCCCCCCAGCCCAGCGGTTCGCGCTCGACCACCACGACGCTCCTGCCGCGGCGGGCGAGCGTGTCGGCCGCGGCGAGCCCGCAGAGTCCGGCACCCACCACCACGACGTCGGCGTGGTCCGGGAGCGGTCCCGGGGTCCGCTCCGGGGGCGTCACCTGCTCCTGCCACAGGCAGCGCTCGGTGTAGTCGTCGCTCAGCACGGCGGACACGGCCGGGACGCTACCGCCCCGCGACGCCGCCCGGTCGGCGTGCGAGACTCCCGGTGTGTCGGGTCCGGCTGGGCCCGACTCGAGGAGGCACCGTGACGCACATCGCCGAACTGCTCATCGACGGCGCGTGGACGCTCGGCGCGGACGGTCGGACGGTCCCGCTGCACAGCCCCGTGACCGGCGAGCATCTCGCCGATGTCGCGATGGCCACGGTCGACGACGTCGACGCCGCCGTGCACACCGCCGCCGGTGCGGGCGCCGACCTGATGGAGTCCATGCCACCGTTCGAGCGGGCGGCACTGCTGCGCCGGGTCGCCGACCTGCTCGACGAGCGCTCGGGGGAACTCGCCGACACCCTGACCCTCGAGCAGGGCAAGCCCCGTCACAGCGAGGCCGCCGACGAGGTGGCGGAGTCGGCCGAGATCTTCCGGTGGGCCGCCGAGGAGGTCGTCCGGCTCGAGACCCCCAGCCTGCCGGGCGCGGATCCGAACAAGCTGGTGCTCACCCACCGCAGGCCGAACGGCGTGTACGCCCTGCTCACGCCGTGGAACTTCCCGATGAACATCCCAGCCGAGCTGCTCGCACCGGCGCTCGGCGGGGGCAACTCGCTCGTGTTCAAGCCCTCGGAGTTCACGCCGCTCACCGCCGCCGGACTGGTGCGGGCGGTCCTCGACGCCGGGTTCCCGCCGGAGGCCGTCCACCTGCTGCACGGCGACGCGGCGGTCGGTGCGTCGCTCGTGGGGCACCGCGGGGTGGACGCCGTCGCGTTCGTCGGCTCGGCCACCACGGCCGAGGCCGTGGTCCGCAACGCCGGCCTCAAGCGGACGCTCATCGAGGCGTCGGGCAACGGACCGCAGATCATCTGCGACGACGCCGACCTGGACGCGGCTGCGGCCGCCGCCGTCTACGGCGCCAGCTTCGCCGGAGGACAGTGCTGCGTGGCCACCGAACGGCTGCTCGTCCAGGAGTCGGTGCACGAACAGGTGCTCGAGCGGATCCTCCACCACGCCGAGCAGGCGACCCTCGGTGACCCCCGCGAGCCCACGACGGTCGTCGGCCCCCTCAACAACGAGGCGGTGGCCGCACAGGTCGACGAGCACCTCGCCGACGCCCGGGCCCGTGGGGCACGGATCCTCTGTGGCGGTGAGCGGGCGCCGGGGTTCCCGACCGACCTCTACTGGCCGCTCACGGTGATCGACGGTGTGACCACGGACATGCTGCTGTTCACCGACGAGACGTTCGGTCCGGTCCTGCCCATCACGACCTTCACCGACGACGACGAGGCCGTCGCGCTCGCGAACGACTCCAACCTGGGGCTGCAGGCGGCGGTGTTCACCTCGTCGCTGCGGCGGGCGTTCCACTACGTGCACCGGGTTCGTGCCGGCAGCATCGTCGTCAACGACTCGACGGACTTCTGGGAACCCCACCCACCCTTCGGCGGCGCCTCCCGAACCGACAGCGGCTGGGGCCGCATCGGGGGCAAGTACACCCTGCTCGACATGACCGATCTGCGGACCGCCGTGATCGACATCCAGGCCACCCGCGACTGAGGTCGCACCCCGAGTGACGGAGGAACACGTGAGCGACACCATCGACCACTGGCTCGACGGAAAGCCCTGGACCGGTCAGGGAACCCGGAGGAGCCCCGTGTTCGACCCGTCGACCGGCGCGACGACGGCCGAGGTCCGGCTCGCCGACGCCACCGACGTGGACACCGTGGTCGCCTCGGCCCGGGCCGCAGCCGACGAGTGGCGGGCATCGTCGCTGTCGAGACGCACCGCCGTCCTGTTCGACCTGCGGCGCATCCTCGTCGAGCGACGGGACGAACTCGCCGCCGTCATCTCCGCACAGCACGGCAAGGTCCGCTCGGACGCCGCCGGCGAGGTCCAGCGCGGACTCGAGGTGGTCGAGTTCGCGTGCGGGATCCCACAGCTCCTCAAGGGCGGGTTCACCGAACAGGCCTCGACCGAGGTGGACGTCTACTCGATCCGCCAACCGGTCGGCGTGACGGTCGGCATCACGCCGTTCAACTTCCCGGCCATGGTGCCGCTGTGGATGTGCCCCGTGGCCATCGCCTGCGGCAACGCCTTCATCCTGAAGCCCTCCGAACGCGACCCCGGGGCGGCGATGGTGCTCGCGCAGGCCTGGACCGACGCCGGCCTGCCCGACGGGGTGTTCAACGTCCTGCACGGTGACGCCGAGGCGGTGAACGGTCTGCTCACGCACCCCGACGTCGACGCCGTGAGCTTCGTGGGGTCCACCCCGATCGCGCGGCACGTGTACTCCACCGGCACGGCGGCCGGGAAGCGGGTCCAGGCCCTCGGTGGGGCCAAGAACCACATGATCGTGCTCCCCGATGCCGACCTCGACGCCGCTGCGGACGCCGCAGTGAGCGCCGGGTTCGGCTCGGCGGGTGAGCGCTGCATGGCCATCTCGGTGGTCGTCGCAGTGGATCCGGTCGGCGACGAACTCGTCGCAGCGATCGCCGAACGCACCCGGGCGGTGCGGGTCGGACCCGGTGACGACCCGGACTCGGAGATGGGTCCGGTGGTGACCGAGGCGCACCGAGACCGGATCGTCGGCTACGTCGACGCCGGCGAGTCCGACGGCGTCGACGTGGTGGTCGACGGCCGCGGCGTGCACGTCGACGGGCGGCCCGGGGGGTTCTGGATCGGCCCGACGCTGCTCGACCACGTGCAGGTCGGCCAGTCCGTCTACACCGACGAGATCTTCGGTCCGGTGCTCTGCGTGGTGCGCGCCGCCACCTACGACGATGCGGTCGCTCTGGTCCGGGACAACGCCTACGGAAACGGTGTCGCGATCTTCACCCGGGACGGGGGTGCGGCGCGGCGGTTCACCTTCGAGGTCGAGGCCGGGATGGTGGGCGTGAACGTCCCGATCCCGGTGCCGATGGCGTACTACTCCTTCGGCGGGTGGGGCGACTCCCTGTTCGGCGACACGCACGTGCACGGACCCGAGGGCGTGCACTTCTACACCCGTGGCAAGGTCGTGACCGAGCGGTGGGCCGACCCCTCCACCCGGGGACCCGACCTGGGGTTCCCCACCCACACCTGACCGGAGGGCTCCGCACCCCCGGAGCACACGACCAGAGCACTCGACCAGAACAGACGACAGGACTGGAGCACCGTTGGGCACCGAGCTGACCCCCATGCGCATCGACGGACAGGCGGTCACCGCCGCCGAGGAGACCGTCGTGCGGTCCCCCTACGACGGACACGAGGTCGGGCGCGTCCCCACCGGTACCGCCGAGGACATCGACCGGGCCGTCGCCGTGGCGGTCGAGCGGCACCGGGGCGGTGCGCTCCCGGCGCACGAGCGCGCCGAGATCCTGGACCGGGCCGTGGTGGCGCTCGCCGCCCACCAGGAGGATCTGGCGCAGTCGATCAGCGCCGAGGCGGCCAAGCCCATCTCCACCGCACGCATCGAGGCCGCCCGATCGCTCGACACCTTCCGGTTCGCGGCGGTGGCTGCGCGGACGCTCACCGGCGAGATGATCCCCATGGAGGCCTCGGGCCCCGGCACCGGCAAGCTCGGCTTCACGCTCCGGGTGCCGGTCGGCGTGCTCGCCGCCATCAGCCCCTTCAACTTCCCGCTCAACCTGGTGGCCCACAAGGTGGCGCCGGCCATCGCTGCGGGGTGCCCGACGGTGCTCAAGCCGGCGTCCACCACCCCGCTCACGGCGCTGCTGCTCGCGCGACTGCTCGAGGACGAGGCCGGCCTGCCCGCGGGCTGGCTCAACGTGGTGACGGTGCCCGGACGGGTGGCCGACCACCTGGTGACCCATCCGGACGTCGGGGCGATCAGCTTCACCGGTTCACCCGAGGTCGGCTGGAGCATCCGCGCCCGGGCACCACGCATCCGGGTGGGGCTGGAGCTCGGCAACAACGCACCGGTGATCGTCCACCACGACGCCGATCTGGACCGGGCCGTGGCCAAGATCACCGTCGGCGGGTACTCGTACTCGGGGCAGACCTGCATCGCCGTACAGCGCGTCTACGTCCACGACGAGGTGGCGGATGAGTTCCTGGACCGGTTCTCCGAGGCGGTCGGGGCGCTCGTCACCGGCGACCCGGCCGATCCGACGACCAACGTGAGTGCCCTCATCTCCACCTCGGAGACCGACCGGGTGGCCGAGTGCGTCGACGCCGCGACCGCCGCCGGAGCGACCGCCGTGGTCGGAGGCGACCGGGCCGAGCACGGCGTGCTGCGACCGACCGTGCTGGACGGGGTCACCGACGACATGACGGTGTGCCGCACCGAGGTGTTCGGCCCGGTGGTCGGCGTGCAGCGCTACACCGACGTCCGAGCCGCCTTCGCATCGGCCAACGACTCCCGCTACGGCCTGCAGGCCGGGATCTTCACCGCTGACCTGTCGCTCGGACTCGAGGCCGCCCACACCCTCGACTACGGCGGTGTGTGCGTGAACGAGGTGCCGACGTTCCGTGCCGACCAGATGCCCTACGGCGGCATCAAGGACTCGGGCAACACCAAGGAGGGTCCGGCCTGGGCCGTCCGGGAGATGACCGAGGAGCGCATGGTCGTCATCCAGAAGTGAGCACGACCGCGGCGGTGAGCAGGAACGCCGGAGTCGGGGCTCCGGTTCGGCCGGCCGGAGGTCGAGCGGGCACCGAACCGGCGCTCCGGCCGGGTCGCAGGTGGGCGACGATCGCCGTCGGTGCCCTCACCGCCGCCGTGCTGGCGGCCTGTGGGTCCGGTGGCCCGGCGCCTCCGGACTCCTCCGGACTGGAGTGGCGACCCTGTGCCGGTGCCGCTGAGGACGCCGAGGGTCTCCGGGACGCCGAGTGTGCCGAACTCGTCGTGCCCCGCGACCGGTCCCGACCCGACGGTCCGTCCTTCACGCTGCCCGTCCTGCGCCTGCGCGCCACCGGGGAGCACCGGATCGGTTCGCTCGTCATCAACCCGGGCGGGCCCGGGATCTCCGGTGTCGACTACCTCCGCACCGAGGGCGACAGCCTGTCGACACTCCGCGATCGGTACGACCTGGTCAGCTTCGATCCACGCGGCGTCGGCGGGAGCGACCCCTCGATCGACTGCCTCGACGAGGCCCAGGAGGCCGAGATCCGGGATCGTCCCAGCGTGCCCGTCGACCCGGAGGACGAACGTGCGGCGATCGACTCGGCGCGGACCATCGCCGAGTCGTGCCGCGACCGCTTCGGCGACTGGCTGGCCCACGTGGGCACCGCCGACGTGGTGCAGGACCTCGAGCAACTGCGCATCGCGCTCGGCGAGGACCGGCTGACCTACCTCGGGTTCTCCTACGGCACGTACCTCGGCGCACGGTACGCAGCGACCCACCCCGACCGCACCGGCCGGATGGTGCTCGACGGCGCCATGGATCCGTCGCTCGACTACGACGGCGTCCGTCGTGACCAGGCCGTGGCGATGGACCGTGCGCTCGGCCGATTCGTCGCGGACTGCCAACTCGAGACGAACTGCCCGCTCGAGGGTGACGTGGCCGACGGACTCGACCAGCTCGAGCGCTTGGTCCGAACCCTCGACCGTCAGCCGTACACCGGTCCGGACGGTCGCAGACTGTCGGGGGGTCGGGCACTGGCGCTGCTGCAGTCGGCCACCTACTTCCCGCCGAGGACCTGGGACGGACTGCGCGGCGTGCTCGGGGATGCCCTCGCCGGTCGGTTCCAGCCGATGCTCGAGCTCGCCCACGGACCCGCGCTGATGGTCAACCCCGCCGACACCGAGTACCTCGCCGTGTTGTGCCACGACCTGGAGACCTCGTCGTCGACCGACGACCTGCAGCGACTCGCTGCGGAGTGGCGGGCGCTGGCACCGATCGACGGGCCGTCGCGGGCGTGGGGCACCGCCCCGTGCCACGTCTGGCCGACACGATCCGCGGAGCAACCGGCTCCCGTGCGGGCGGTCGGTGCGGGACCGATCCTCGTGATCGGCACGACCCACGACCCCGCCACACCGGTCGGCTGGGCCCGGGCGCTCGCCGGACAGCTCGACACCTCGCACTACGTGGAGTGGGAGGGCGACGGCCACCTGGCCTACGGGCGCGCCGGACCCTGCGTCAACCGGACGGTCGAGCAGTTCCTGCTCGAGGGCGTCGACCCGCCCCGATCGACCACGTGTCCGGCCGAGGGAGGCTGACCAGTGCCCGGGGAGAGATTCGAACTCTCACGGAGCGTGAGCTCCCGAGGGGTTTAAGCCCTCTGCGCCTGCCAGTTACGCCACCCGGGCATCGGAGGACGACCCGGTGGTGACCTCCGGGTCCGACCGTACCGGTGCCGAATGGTCCGGTGCCGAACGGAGGGCTGCGGACCGGGAGCCCTCGGACTGTTCCGGCGCTCGGGTCGGGCGCCGGGACCGCTGGTTCGCAGAACCACCGAGGGCGCTCCACGCCGCCCGCCGGAACCCGTCGGCGTCGAGCCCCGAGAGCCCGTTGGCAGCGACGACCCCGTCGACCACGTCGGCCTGGATCGACGCACCTGGACGATCTGCCAGGCGGATGGCGACCACGGCACCTCCCGAGGTGGTTCGACGGAGCGAGCGATCGACCCCCGGCAGCGTGGGTGGCGAGCGGAACACCGGCACCAGCAGTCCCCGGCTCCGGGCCGCCTGTCCGACGGCCCGGACCGCGTGGGCGAAGGTGATCGAGGGGGACTCGACCGGTACGGAGCGCAGTCGACCCGGACCGGATCCGCCGCGCTCGGGCGAGCAGCCGGCCTGTGGTCGGGATCCCTGACGAGGTTGCGGAGCGGAGCGAGGTGGCATCGAGCGCAGTCTGCGTCGCCGGTGTGACAGTGAGGACCGCCCGGTCGTCCCGCCGTCCGGTGTCCGGTGTCCGGTGTCCGGTGCCCGGTGCCGGGTGGACTCAGCTCCCGGCCGGGACCGCCTGACCCGTCGGCGACACGAGGAACCAGACCCCGCCGACGCCCTGCCCGGTCGTCGTCCCGGGCTGGTCGCTCGCGAACAGGTAGAGCGGCTGACCCCGGTAGGTCACCTGGGTGGTCCCGTCCGCCCGCTCGACGGTGCCGAGCAGGGCTCCGTCGACCCCGCCGCCGGCGACCGGGGCGCCGGTGGTGAGCAGCGGCGGCCACGCCGTCGCACAGTCGTCGACGCAGGTCGGCGGGGCGTCGGCGGGACGCTCCGCATCGGGTGTGAAGAGGTAGAGGGCCTGCCCCTGGGCGTCGAAGAGCACCTCGCTCTCCCCGGACTCTCCCGTCTGGACGACGGTGCCGGCGCCGGCCGGAGCGGTCGTGGCGACGGTGTCGTCGGACTCGGGCTCGGGGACCCCTTGGGCGTCCAGGTTGGTCGACGAGGGCGACTCGGTGGCCTCGTCCCCACCGCAGGAGCTCAGCAGTCCGGTCACGGCGAGCGCTGCGACGAACGCGGCGATGAGGAGTGTGCGGGGTCGGTGATCGGCACGGTGCATCGAGGTCATGAGCCGCACGCTAGCGATTGGCTCCGGCGGGGTGCGGTCAGGGCCGGTCACGATCGATGCGCTCGGCGATCCACCACGCCAGGCGGGCCCGGTCCGGGTGCTGCAGGACCAGCCGGGTCGGTCGATCCAGGTCGGTGTCCACCACCAGCACGTCACGGTCCCGCTGCACACACCAGAACTGACGGGCCCCGGGACGGTCCGGGACCGTGAACCATCCGGCGGCGACGTAGCCCGGGAGGTAGGCGCCGACGGCCCGCCAACCGACGCCGTGGCGCACCGAGTCGAGCGGGGCGACCCGGGCGGCGACCACGCTCGCGATCGGCACCTCGACGCGACCGGCCACCGACAGCACCCGCTCCAGCCCGTCGAGTTCGACGGTCACGGCGGTGTCCGAGACGTGGATGGCGACCCCCACCGGGGTCGACACTACGCTCCACCGGGTGCTCAAGGTCCACTGGTTCCTCCCGACGGGCGGCGACGGCCACGACGTGGCGCCCGCACCCGAGGACCTGCGGCCGCCGACGATGGCCTACCTCTCGCAGGTGGCGGGTGCGTGCGACCAACTGGGCTTCGACGCCGTGCTCACCCCGTGCGGGACGGCATGTGAGGACGCCTGGCTGGCGACGGCACCGCTGATCGCGCTCACCCGCAACCTCCGGTTCCTGGTGGCGTTCCGGCCGGGGCTCCTCTCCCCCACGCTGGCCGCCCAGATGGCGTCGACCTACCAGCGCATGTCGGGTGGCCGCCTGCTCGTGAACATCGTGATCGGCGCCGAGGACCACGAGGTGGCCCGCTTCGGGGACTTCGCCGACAAGGACACCCGCTACGAGCGGGCCGGGGAGTTCCTGGCGATCATGCGGGCCGCCTGGGACACCGACGGCCCGGGTGCGGTGGGTGCCGACTTCGAGGGCGACCACTTCCGGGTCGTCGACGCCACCACCCGGGCCCGACCCACACCGACCCCCGGCATCTACTTCGGTGGTGCGTCCCCGGCGGCCGAACGCATCGCCGCCGAGCACGTCGACGTCTACCTGGCGTGGGGCGAGCCCCCGGCGATGGTGGCCGAGCGTCTCGACCGAATGCGCGAGCTCGCGGCCGCCGCAGGACGGGGCGGTGAGCGGCCGTTGCGGTTCGGGATCCGGTTCCACGTCATCACCCGTGACACCGAGGACCAGGCCTGGGCCGAGGCGCAACGCCTGCTCGACGGCATGGACCCCGCTGCGGTCGCAGCCGCCCGGGCCGACTTCGGCCGCACGCGCTCGGTCGGTCAGGCCCGCATGGCCGAGCTCTCCGGCCGGGCCGGGAGCGCCGTCCCCGACGATGCGCGCGACCTGCTGGTCCACGACAACGTGTGGGCGGGCGTGGGCCTGGTCCGCGGCGGCGCCGGGACGGCACTCGTGGGGAGCCACGCGCAGGTGGCGGACCGGATCGAGGAGTACGCCGCGCTGGGGTTCGAGGAGTTCATCCTCTCCGGGTACCCGCACCTCGAGGAGGCGTGGGCCACCGGCGAGGGACTGCTGCCCGAGCTGCGACGCCGGGGGGTGCTGGCGGAACTGCCGGGGGTCGCCCCGACCGGCGCGGCGTCGACGTTCCGGTGAGCGGCGCTGACGACGATCCCGCAGCCGACACCACGGCCGTGCCCCGCCTCGAGGTCGGCCTGCTCCTGTGCGACCAGCTCGACCCCGAGGTGGCCCTCGTCGCCGGTGACTACACCCACCTCTACAACGCTGCGTACGCCCCGGCCGGGATCGACCTGCGGATCTACGACGTGACGGCGGGCGAGTTCCCGGAGTCGGTCGACGAGTGCCCTGCGTGGATGACGAGCGGCTCCCGGTACTCGGCGTACGACGACGTGGAGTGGATCCACCGCACCCGTGCGTTCATCACGCAGCTCGCCGACGAGCGGCGACCCCACGTCGGGATCTGCTTCGGCCACCAGCTCACGGCGCTCGCGCTCGGCGGCAGGGTGGAGCGCGCCGCCGTCGGTTGGGGCGTCGGAGTCCAGCACTTCGACCTCGTCGCTGCGGCGCCGTGGATCGACCCGGCGGCGCAGGGGTTCGACATCCTGATGAGCCACCAGGACCAGGTCGTCGAGCTCCCCGCCGGGGCCGAACTGCTCGCCACCGCCGGGTACTGCCCCATCGGCGGCTACCGGGTGGCCGACCACGTGTTCTGCGTCCAGGGGCACCCCGAGTTCGTCCCCGAGTTGTCGGCGACGCTGATCGAGCGGCGCCGGACCGCCATCGGCGCGGACGTCGCCGACCGGGGGGTGGCCTCGCTCGCGGGGACGATCGACCACACCGCCGTGGTCGGCTGGATCGCGGACTTCTACCGCTCGCCGCGCACCGGCTGACCCCCTGGAGGCGGCGCGTCGACCGCCGGCGTCCCCGCCGGTCGGCTGCCGGCGACCCGGGCGTCGGCCGCCATGGCGGCGAACCGGCCCGTCAGGCCGAAGAGCCCGGTCACCCCCACCAGCGCCACCCCGGCGACGACCGTCGTCGTCCGCAGGCCCACGACGTCGGCGGCCTGACCCCACACGAGCAGGCCGACGGGCAGCGCCCCGGTCAGGCACATCAGGTAGACGGCGATGACCTTGCCGCGCAGGTCCTCCCGCACCACGAGCTGGATCGTGGTGTTGATGGTCGCGGCGATCACCAGGTACGCGCCACCGAACGCGAGCAGGGCGGCCACGGCGACACCGAAGCTCGGCACGGCACCCACCACGACGACCGAGGCCCCGTAGACGAGCATGGCCACCGCCAGACGGGTCGCCCCCTCGATGCGGTGCTGGAACCCGAGCAGGAGCGGGGTCACGAGCACGGCGCCGATCCCGCTCGCCCCCAGGAGCAGCCCCAGTCGGGCGCCCGTGACCCCGAACTCGGACTCGCCGTAGACGGGCAGGTAGTTGAACAGCGACGACCCGAGGGCAGCGATGACGGCGATCGCCGCACAACAGGTCAGGATCGCCGGGGTGCGCCGCACGTGGTGCAGTGCGTCCCGGATGCCGGTCGACTCGGGTCGCAGGAGCCGACGGTCGTCGCTTCGGACCCGCAGCACGCACAGCACGGCGACGACGACCAGGAACGACGCGGCGTTGAGCGCGAACGACGCCGCCGGCCCCCACACGGCGATCACGACCCCGGCGAGGAACGGCCCGAGCGCCCGGCTGGCGTTGAACTGGGCACTGTTGAGCGTCACGGCACCGAGCAGCAGGTCCCGGGGGACGAGTTCGGCCACGAACGACTGCCAGATCGGGGTGTTGACCCCACCGAGCAGACCGGAGGCGAAGCCGAGTGCCGACAGGTTGGCCGTCGTCGCCTCACCGGAGGCCACGACCGCCCACAGCGCGACCGCCACGACCACCTGTGCGAGCTGGGACACCACGAGCAGGCGTCGCCGAGGGAACCGGTCGGCGAGCGACCCGCCGACGAGCCCGACCAGCACGAAGGGCACGTAGTGGAAGAACCCGGCGATCCCCACGTCACCGGCACGGCCCGTGATGAGGAACACGACGTACGGGATCGTTGCGTTCTGCATCCACCCACCGGTGTTGGACACGAACGCCGCGAGCCAGAATCGGCGGTACTGACGCTCCCGCAGTGGGTCCAGCGGCCGGACGTCGCCGGCGGGGGGCGCATCCTCGCTCACCGTCGGAGGCTACCGCCGGGCCGCAGCGCCGCCCCCGGGCCCGCCGCCCGACGGCGTGGCGGAGGGGACGGTTCCCGGAGGCGGCCCTAGACTCGCCGCCGTGCCTGCGAGCGACGATCCGAGCAGCGGCACGCCACCCGACCCGGGGCCCGACGTGGCCCCGGTGGACGGCGGTGCGCCACCCGGGAACCCGCTGCAGGACCGCGCCGCGCCGACGGCGCCGGGCGCCGACCCCAGCAGCCTCCCGGCGGTCCACCCGACCGGCCGGTCGCTCGTCCCCCTGTCGGTCGACACCACCTCGGCCGAGTCCGAGGAGGGTGGCGAGCGCCTGCCGGGTCGGGCGTCCGACGTCGACGAGTGGGGGCGCAGCGAGCACATGCGGGCCATCGCCCGACGCCTGTACGACCCCGTCTACTCCAAGTGGTTCCGGGCCGAATGGGAGGGCCTGGAGCACATCCCCACCGAGGGCGGCGCCCTGCTCGTGGCCAACCACGCCGCCGCCATCCCGTCCGACGCTCCGGTGATCATGCACGGCATCGAGTCCGAACTGGGCCGACCGGTCTACGGACTCGCCGACACGTTCTTCCGACGACTCCCGTTCGTCGGAACCCTCTGGTCCCGGCTGGGAGGGCTGCCCGCCCACCCGGACAACGCCTACCGCCTGCTCGCCGAGCAGGGGCAGCTCGTCCTCGTGTTCCCCGAGGGCTCCAAGGGTCCGGCCAAGACCTACGGCGAGCGCTACCAGCTCCGGCGGTTCGGCCGGGGCGGGTTCGTCGAGATCGCCATGCAGGCCGGGGTGCCCGTGATCCCCATCGCCGTCGTCGGCGCCGAGGAGTCCATGCCCACCCTGTTCCGCCTGCCGAGCCTGGCATCGGTGATCGGCGCGCCGTACGTCCCGGTGACGGCCAACATGCTCGCCCTCGGTCCGCTCGGAGCGCTCGCCTACTTCCCGGCCAAGTTCAAGCTGCGCGTGCTCGAACCGGTCACGTTCAACGTGCCCCCCGGACAGGAGCGCTACTCCCAGTCCCGGGTGATGGACTGGTCCGAGGCCATCCGGGACCGGATCCAGAACGCCCTGTACGACATGCTGCGCACCCGGGAGTCGGTGTGGTTCGGATGACCGTGGCCGGGGGCCGACCGTGGCACTGAACGCCGGCGCCCGGCGGGTGCTCGTGACCGGACTCGGCACCTTCTGGGGTGGCCGGGTCGCGCAGGCCCTGGAGCTCGACCCCAACGTCGAGGTGATCGTCGGTCTCGACACGACCGAGCCGACCGTCGAACTCGAACGGACCGAGTACGTCCGCGTCGACGCCAACTACTCGATCCTGGCCCGGATCGTGCGCGCCGCCCAGATCGACACGATCATCCACACCTTCCTGGTGGTCGACCCGACGGTCATGTCGCCCCGGGCGATGCACGAGGTCAACGTCATCGGGACCATGAACCTGTTCGCAGCCGCCTCGGCACCCGCGTCGACCGTCCGCAACGTGGTCGTGAAGTCCTCGACCATCGCCTACGGCTGCTCGGCCGAGGACCCCGTGTGGTTCCGGGAGGACACGCCCTCGTCCCGGCCGGCGCGGCGGGGCGTGGAGCGCAACCTCGAGGCGGTCGAGGGGTACGTGCGCGACTTCGCCCAGGACAACCCGCACGTGACGGTGTCGCTCCTGCGGTTCTCCAACGTCGTCGGCGCCGAGATCGAGACGCCGCTCACCCGGGCGCTCCAGCTCCCACTCGTCCCGTCGCTCGCCGGCTTCGACCCCAGGTTCCAGTTCGTCCACGAGTCCGACGTGATCCGCTCGATCCTCTTCGTGCTCGACCGCAACCTGGCGGGCGTCTACAACGTGGCCGGCGACGGCCTGCTGCCGTGGTCGGAGGTGGCGAGGATCTGCGGCAAGCGCACCGTGCCGCTGCCGCCGGTCGGGACCGGTCTGATCACCGGGCCGCTCGCCCGGCTCGGCGTGGTCGACCTCCCCGAGGAGTACCTGCAGCTGCTCCGGTTCGGCCGGGGCGTCGACAACAGCCGCCTCAAGGAGGCGGGCTTCCGGTACGGCTACACGTCGGTGGCCGCGGTCCAGGCGTTCATCGAGTCGGTCCGGCTGCGCAACACGATCGGGACCGGCCAGCCCAGCTACCGGTACGAGCGGGACGTCGAGCAGTTCTTCCGGCACTCCCCCGCCGTCATCCGCGACTGACCTCGACCGCCAGGTCGGCCACCCGTGCGCGGATGTCCGGCCACGCGTAGGCCGAGGCGAACAGGTCGGCGCCGGCATCGGCGAGTCGCTGGCGCAGCTCCGGCTCCTCGAGCAACTGCAGGCACGCGTCGGCGAACCGTTGCGGGTCGTCGGCCACCAGGGCGGTGCGACCGTCGACCACGTCGATGCCCTCGGCACCGACGGTCGTGGTCACCAGGGGCAGGTGGTGCGCGAGCGCCTCGACCACCTTGAGCCGGGTCCCGGCACCGACGCGGATCGGGACCACCGCCACGTCGGTCCGGTCCAGCTCGGGGCGGACGTCCCCGACGGCACCGACGAGCTCGACCCCCGGGCACTCCCGGATCCACCCCAGCCGGTCAGCACCCCGGCCGACCACCCGGAACCGGACGCCGGGGTGGTGGGTGCGCACGATCGGGAACACCTCGCGGGCGAACCACCCGACGGCGTCGGTGTTGGGCTGGTAGTCGAGCGCACCGACGAACCCGAGTGTCGGGTGCTCCCCGGCGAGCCGGGTCCGGTCCACCCGGGGGTCGGCGACCGGCTCCGCACCGTTCGGCACCACCGCGACGTTGGCCACACCGGCCCGTCCGGCGTCGAGGTCGCTGCACACCACGACCCGGTCGACCTCGGCGGCGACCCGGTGCTGCAACCGCTCCCAGCGTCGCTCGTCCACGGCGTCGGCCACCTGCGCCGCCGCCCAGCGGCCCAGGGACCGCAGCCGACCCAGCGCACCGGAGCCGGGCACCGACCCGGGACCCTGGCTGCGGCGGAGCCGGACGGCGAGGTGCTCCAGGTTGTCGTAGTCGACCACCACGGGTGCGTCCGGGAACAGGTCGCGCAGCGGCCACCAGGTGTGGACGTGCGAGCACCAGACGAGGTCGTAGGCGCCGGTCGACCAACCGGGCAACCGGTCGCGGAGTGCACGCCAGTCGGTGCCGAGCACCCGTCGCGGCGCCGGTCCGCGCACCCACTCGCCGAACCAGTCCCCGGCCCGGCGTTCCGCGCCCGCAGGAACCGACAGGACCCGCTCGACCCCCGGCCACGGGGACTCGGCGGGTGGTGCGGACCCCGGCCGTTCGAGGGTCACGAGGTCCACCGGACCGGCGAGGGAGAGGCCGCCGACGATCTGGGACAGGCGCTGCGTGTACCCGTCCACGACCGGCCACGGGTACGCTTCGGCCACCACCAGGGTTCGCACGTGCCGTTCCGCCACGGCGCAGCACCGTAGCGGGAGGTCCGCCGTGCCACAGGTCCACGTCGAGGTGCAGGACCGGGTGGCCGTGGTGACCCTCGACGATCCCGACCGCCGCAACGCCCTGTCGCTCGAACTCTGCGCCCAGCTCGCCGAGCGGACCTCCGAGCTGGCCGCCGACCCCGGGGTCGGCGCGCTCGTGGTGACCGGGACCGCACCGGCCTTCTGCGCCGGCGCCGACCTGACCCAGCTCGGCGAGTCCCGCAGCGAGGGACTGCGGGCGATCTACGAGGGCTTCCTCGCGGTCGCCCGGTGCCCGCTGCCGACCGTGGCGGCGGTGAACGGAGCAGCCGTCGGGGCCGGGATGAACCTGGCGCTCGCGTGCGACCTCAGGCTCGCCGGCCGCTCAGCGAGGTTCGAGGACCGCTTCCTGGACCTGGGCATCCACCCCGGCGGTGGCCACACGTGGATGCTGCGCCGGATCACCGGACCCCAGACCACCGCCGCAGCAGTCCTCTTCGGCGAGGTGCTCGACGGTGCCCGGGCCGAACAGGTCGGCCTGGTGTGGAGGTGCGTCGACGACGACGAACTCCTCGGCGCGTCCGTGCGCCTCGCGGCTCGTGCCGCAGCCGCCCCCGGGGAGCTGGTCCGCCGGACCAAGGCGACCATCGCCGCCGTCGCCGGCATCGCCGAGCACGACGATGCCGTGGACCGGGAGCTCGTCGACCAGCTGTGGTCGATGGACCAACCGGCGTTCGCGGAGCGACTGGCCGCGCTCCGGTCCCGGATCAGAGGATCCAGTTCGTGACGAGCTCGTCGCGTCGCTCGGCCCACTCCTCGGCGGTGATGGCGTAGCGGATGTGGTCCTCCCACACCCCGTTGATCTCGAGGTAGCGCTCGGCCACTCCCTCGGCACGGAGTCCGAGCTTCTCGACCACCCGTCGCGACGATCCGTTGCGGGGGATGATCGAGATCTGGAGCCGGTGCAGCCCGAGCTCCTCGAAGCAGAACCGCATGACCACCACGACCGACTCGGGCATGTAGCCCCGGCCGGCGAGCTGCTCGTCGATCCAGTACCCGACGTAGGCGCTCTGGTGGGCGCCGCGGTGGATCGAGTTCACGTTCACCTCGCCCGCGAAGGCGCCGTCGACGAAGATCCCGAAGCCGTAGCCCGTGCCGAGCTGGATCTCCCGGGCCCGGATCGAACAGCGCGCCCCGAACGCCTGCCGGTGCTCGACCGTGTCGGGCTGCGTGGGATCGCGTCGCGGCTCCCACACGACCAGCCAGTCGTGGCACCGACGGCGGACCGTGCGCCACTGCTCGAAGTCCTGCACCACCAGCGGCCGGAGCAGGACGCGGCGTCCCTGGAGCACCACGGACCCCTCGACCTCGGCCCCCACCCGTCGACGCAGCATCGTCGCCGAGCCTACCGAGTGCGGCCTCAGTCGGCCCCGGGAGCGAGGAGCCCGGCGACCAGACCGTCGAGGATGTCGGACTCCGAGACCAGACACTCGCCCAGGTCGAGCCCACGGAACACCGACACGAGCACGCACAGACCGCCGACGATCACGTCGGCCCGGGCCGCCTCCAGACCGGGGTTGTGCACCCGCTCGGCGAGCGGCTCGGTCGCGAGCGTGCGGAACACGTCCTCAGCGGCGTCCTTGGTCAGCACGAAGTGGTGGATCCGATCCGGGTCGTACTCGGCGAGACCGATCTCGACCGCGGCGACGTTCGTGATCGTGCCCGCCAGCCCGACGAACGTCGACGCCGCAGCGAGCCCCGGAAGCTCCCTGACGACGTCGTCGAGGTGCAACGCCACCTCGGCCAGGCAGTTGGACAGCTCCTCGGGCAGGGGCGGGTCGTGGTGCAGGAACTTCTCGGTCATCCGGACGCACCCGACGTCGACCGACACCGACCCCTCGATCACGCTCGTCCCGTCGGCCCGGACCGACCCGAGCGCGAACTCGGTCGACCCACCGCCGATGTCGACCACGAGGAACGGTCCCAGCGCCGGGTCGAGACCGGCCGTGGCCCCCCGGAACGAAGCGGCCGCCTCCTCGGCCCCGGACAGCAGCTCGGGACGGACCCCGAGGATGGCCTCGGCGGCGTCGAAGAACTCGTCACGGTTGGCGGCGTCACGTGACGCCGAGGTCGCCGCCATCCGGAGCCGGGTCACCCCGTGGGCATCGGCGACCCTGCGGTACTCGCGCAACACCTCGAGCGTCCGCTCGACGGCGTCGTCGGCGAGTCGTCCGGTCCGGTCGGTGCCCTGGCCCAGCCGGGTGATGCGCATCAACCGCTCGATCGGGGTCCCGTCGGCGTCGGCGACGAGCAGCCGCACCGAGTTGGTCCCGCAGTCGATCGCAGCGACGGCGCTCACGACTCGCCGCTCCCGTCCCCGGCGGCACCCGCGGCAGACCGCCGGCCGACGAGCGTCCGGTACGGCTCGCCCAGGGGGCCCAGGCGGTCGAGCACCCACTCCCCGACAGGGTCGCCACCCACGGCCAGGTGGTTGGCCAGGTGTGCGTGCAGGCACTTCACGCCACGTCTGGTCCCACCGACGCCACCGGCCGGCACCGGTCCGGTGTGCCCCTCCGGGAGCGCGGCGTCCCGTTCGGCGGCGGCCCGGAGGTGGGTGTCGTCCAGGTCGACCGGGTCGACCTCGGCCTCGGACCGGTCCACCCCGCCGTCGGCCTCGAGGGTGCCCACCGCCCGGGCGAGCTGCGGGTCGACGAGCCAGAACCGTGTCGGCATCGGCGTGCCGTCGTCGAGCAGCGGGGCGTTGCGGATCACCACCGGGGCCCCGTCGGGGCTGCGCACCACCACCCGGAATCCCGCCTGCGGCTCCCGGCCCAGTCGTTCCCGCACCGCGTCGATGTCCGCGGGGGTGGGGTCCACGGCCCCGGACCGCAGGTCGTGCAGTGCCGTCACGGGACCAGTCTGCGCCAACCGCGCTCGGCCCACCACACGAGCAGCAGTCCCCCGACCGTGATGGCCAGCAGCCCCGGCCAGACCTCGGACCACCCGACCGGTCCGATGAATCCCGCCCGGGCCATGTCGAGGACGTAGGTGACGGGGTTCCACCGCGCCACGTACGGCAGCCAGCCCTCCTGGAGGTCGAGCGGAACGGTGCCCACCGACAGGAACATCACGACGAACAGGCCGATCTGCACGAGCCCCCCGGCGGACTGCCGCTGCAGCCGGTACATCACGCCGAGCCCCCAGAGGGATCCGAGCGCCGCGACCGCGAACGACCCGACCGCCAGCCACCAGACCGCGGCCGGTCCTCCCGGGAAGGTGATCCCGCCGAGCACGCCGAGCGCCAGCGTGATCGACAGCGGCAGCAGCGCACGGATCATCGCCCAGACGATGCTCGCCGCAGGCACGGTCCAGCGGGGTGCAGGAGCGAGCAGCAGTCGATCGTAGAAGCCGCCCTCGAGGTCCCGGCCGAGCGCGAACGCCGACGCGAGCGCCGCGAAACTCGCCGACTGCAGGCACGCGTACGGGACCATCCAGTTCAAGATGTTGTCGGTCGGGTAGCCGGGGAGTTCGGTCAGGCCGCTGAAGGTCCCGGAGAACGCCACCGTGAAGAAGATCGGCATGACCACGACCGGGACGATCGCCGCGGGGATGCGCCGGAGCGACGTGGCGCTCCGGTGCAGCACCTGGCGGATCAACGGCCACGGCGGCACGCCCCGACGACCCACGGCGACGGTCACCCCGCCACCGCCAGTCGGCGCTCGAGCTGCCGCGTGGCGAAGACCATGCCGAGCACGCAGATGGCCGCCGGTACCGCGATGGCCTCGGCCACGGCGAACCACGACCACCCCTCGAGCACGAGGCTGCGCATCCCGTCCACCATCCAGGTGATCGGGTTCGCCTCGGCCACCCGCTGGTACCAGCCCGACATCAGCTGGGTCGGGAAGAACGCGCTCGAGAGGAACAGCAGGATGAACATGAGCGGGAAGTAGCCCTGCACCGCCTCGGGTTGGCCCGTCCGGGCGGCGAGCCCCGCAGCGAACGACCCGACGCCGAGCGAGAGGAGCGCTGCGGTGAGGACCAGCGTCAGGCGACCGGCCGGCCCACTCTCGACCTGGGCACCGAACGGCCAGAGCACCAGCTGGAAGAACACGGCCTGGGCGATCCCGAAGGCGATCGCTCCGGCGAGCCGGCCGAGCAGGATCGCCGGCCGGCTGACGGGCGAGGCCACGAGGCGGTCGAAGAAGCCGCCCTGGATGTCGGTCGCGAGCTCCGAGCCGCCGGCGATGCCGCCGAAGAGCACGCCCTGCACGATGGCCGCGGGCAGCAGGAACATCAGGAACGTCGTCCCCGGGGGGACGACCCCCGGGATCTCGGCGACGCGGGCCATGGCCGAGGAGTTCACCGCCACGAGCAGGAGCGGGAAGATCGTCGCCGGCGCCCACGAGCTCGGCTGACGGGCGAAGCGCAGCACGGCCCGACGGCTCAGCGCTGCGAGTTGGGGTCCGACGGGCGGGCTCACGTTGGGTCCGCCTCGCCGGAGCCCTCGAGTCGTCGACCCGTGGCCTCGGCGAAGACGTCGTCGAGTGTCGGGGTGTTGAGCTCCATGTGGTGGATCGTGATCCCGGCCGCGTCGAGCACCCGCACCGCCTCGGCCGCACCCGAGGCCCCCTCGAACAACCCGACGGCCACGCGGCCGGCCCGGGTCGGGCGGAACTCCCCGACCGTCGACAGGGCGCTGCGCGCGGCGTCCTCGGTGCCCGGATCGACGTCGACGAGGAGCGTCGGCAGACCGACCTGGGCCTTGAGCGTGGACGGTGCACCCTCGCGGACGATCCGGCCGTGGTCGATGATCGCCACCCGGTGGGCGAGCTCGTCGGCCTCCTCGAGGTACTGCGTCGTCAGGAACACCGTCGTGCCGTGCTCGGAGTTGAGCCGCCGCACCTCGTCCCACAGGTTCACCCGGCTCATCGGGTCCAGACCGGTGGTGGGCTCGTCGAGGAACAGGACCGACGGTTCGTGCATGAGTGCGAGTGCCAGGTCGAGACGCCGACGCATCCCGCCCGAGTACCCGCCGACGAGACGGTCCGCCGCCTCGGTGAGCCCGACCCGCTCGAGGAGCTCGTCGCTGCGCTCCCGACCGGCCCGACGTCCGATGCCGTAGAGCGTGGCCTGCAGGTGCAGCAGCTCGCGACCGGTCATGAGCGGGTCGATCGAGGCGTCCTGGAGCGCCACTCCGATCGAGAACCGCACGGCGGCCGCTTCGCGCACGACGTCGTGGCCGGCGACGATCGCCCGGCCGCCGGTGGGCCGCAGGAGCGTGGTGAGCATCCGCACGGTCGTCGACTTGCCGGCTCCGTTGGGTCCGAGGAATCCGAACACCTCTCCGTCGGCGACCTCGAGGTCGATCCCGTCGACCGCTCGGACGTCCCCGAACGCGCGGACCAGCCCTTCGGCGACGATGGGAGCGGTTCGGACAGTCGGTTCCACGGAGGGTCCTCGGCGTCGTGCAGGCTCAGCCTGCGGGTCGGGTGGCGCGTCCGGTCGGGGTCACGGGGACGCCGATGCGGCCGCGATCGGCTCGGCGAGCACCTCGAAGGGCCACGCCCGCGGCAGGTCGACACCGGCGGTGGCCCGGGGGAGGACCACGTAGGACTCCTGACCCACCCGCACCAGTCCGTACTCCTCGCGGGCGACCCGCTCGATCTGTGCCGGATCCCGGAGGGTCTCCAGCCGACCCTCGAGCTCGCGGTTCTCGGCCTCGATGCGGGCGAGTTCGTCGCGCTGGTCGGCCATCTCGTCACGTTCCGACAGGTAGCCGAGGACCGGGCCCGCCAGGACGACCGCTCCCGCGACAGCCACGAGCGCCAGCGCCACGATCCGGCGGAGGGCCGACGACGACGGGCGGGTCACCCACGCACCCCGAGCGGAGCGAGCGCCGCAGCACCCCGGTAGACCGCGGCCTCGCCGAGCTGTTCCTCGATCCGGAGCAGCTGGTTGTACTTGGCCACACGGTCGGACCGGGCGGGGGCACCGGTCTTGATCTGGCCGCAGTTGGTGGCGACCGCCAGGTCGGCGATCGTGGTGTCCTCGGTCTCGCCCGAACGGTGCGACATGACCGCCGTGTAGCGGTTCGACCGGGCGAGCTCCACGGCCTCCAGCGTCTCGGTCAGGGTGCCGATCTGGTTGACCTTGACCAGGATCGAGTTGGCGACGCCCTCGGCGAGGCCGCGGGCGAGGCGCTCCGTGTTGGTGACGAACAGGTCGTCACCGACCAGCTGCACCCGACCGCCGAGCGACTCGGTCAGCGTCGCCCAGCCGCTCCAGTCCTCCTCGGCCATCCCGTCCTCGATCGACACGATCGGGTACCGGTCGCACAGGTCGGTCAGGTAGGCGGCGAACTCCGCGGAGTCGAGCGTCCGCCCCTCGCCGGAGAGGGTGTAGCGACCGTCGGCGAAGAACTCGGTCGAGGCCACGTCGAGCGCGATCGCGACCTCGTCCCCGGGCGTCCGCCCGCTGCGTTCGATGGCCTCGACGAGCAGCGACACCGCATCCTCGTTGCTCGACAGGTTGGGAGCGAACCCTCCCTCGTCGCCGATCGCCGTCGACAACCCGCGCTCGTGCACGACCGACCGGAGCGTGTGGTAGCACTCGACGCCCCACCGGACGGCCTCGGAGAACGACGCCGCGCCGACGGGCATGAACATGAACTCCTGCAGGTCGACGTTGTTGTCGGCGTGCTCACCACCGTTGATCACGTTGAGCATCGGCACGGGGAGCACACAGGCGTTGACGCCGCCGACGTACCGGTAGAGCGGGAGGTCGAGCTCCTCGGCCGCCGCCCGGGCGACCGCGAGCGAGACACCGAGGATGGCGTTCGCTCCCAGGCGCGCCTTGTTGTCGGTGCCGTCGAGGTCGAGCATGACCCGGTCGACGTCTCGCTGGTCGAGCGCGTCGAGGCCCAGGAGGGCATCGGCGATCTCGCCGCAGACGTGGTCCACCGCCTGCTCGACACCCTTGCCGCCGAACCGGTCGCGCTCGCCGTCACGCAGCTCCACGGCCTCGAAGGCTCCGGTCGAGGCTCCCGAGGGCACGGCGGCCCGGCCGCTGGCCCCCGAGTCGAGCTCGACCTCGACCTCGACGGTCGGATTGCCCCGCGAGTCGATGACCTCGCGTCCCCACACTCCCTCGATGATGCTCACCAGACGACTCCCGGTCGGACGGCCACTGCGCGGTTCACCGTACCGTCTGGCCCCCGACCCACCACGTACCGGGGTCAGCCGGCGCCGGTGCCGGTGCCGTTGCCACTGCTGCCACCGGTGCCGTCTCCGGTACTGCTGCCGGTACCGCTGCGGGTACCGCTGCCGGAGCCCGTGGACGCACCATCGGTCGATCCGGAGATCCCAGCAGGCGGGTCGCTCGGCGGGTCGGTCGACGGCTCGAGCGTCGCCGCTCCCGTCACGCGGGCGAGCCGGTCACGGATCAGCTCCGCGAACGCCCGGGCACCCTCCGGGTTGAGGTGCGAGCCGTCGTAGGTGAACCACTCCTCGTGCTCGACACCGAGGTCGTGCCAGTCGACCAGGATCGCGGTCGGGTGGCGCTCGGCAGCGCTCGCGAGCCGGGTGTTCACGAGCTCCTCCCACGGCCGTTCCACCTTGGCGTTGACCAACAGGACGGTCTGCTCCCCCGCCAGTTCGAACAACCGGTCCAGGTCCTCGTCGGAGAACGTGCCGTTCACCCCGGCGTTGACGATCAGCGGGCCCGGCAGCTCACCGGCCGACGCGTAGGCCTGGACCACGTCGAGCACCCGGTCGAACTGCCGGGAGACCTGGGCGTCGACCCGGAGGCCCGGCATGGCGTTCTTGAGCTCCTGGGTCGCTCCCAGGACGACCGAGTCACCGACCATGAGCGCGTTCGTGGGGGTCTGGCGGACCGCGGCCCCCCGGCCCGCGGCGATGGACTGGTCGATCTGACGCTGGAGCTCCTCCGACGACGCCGGGATGATCGTGGTCGTGGTCTGCGCCGGGTCGCCCACGGGCGCCACCCCGGCCGCTGCGGCCTCGTCGGCGAGACCCGTCGCCTCGAGCGCCAGTTGCTCCCTCGCCGGGTCGCTCGCCGCCTGGTGGAGCCCCCAGCCGATCAGCACGGTGAGCGAGAGACCGATCCCGCCGATCACGGCGCCCTGCCGCAGCGCCAGGGCCCGTTGCTCGCCGCGGCCGTCACGAAGTTCCGCCCACCAGCGGCCCAGCGCGCCGTGCCGGATGGGCAGCTCGACGTACCGGTACGAGGCCTCGGCGGCGGCCATGGTGAGTGCGATCCGGAGCACGAACAGCGGCCAGCCGTCGAACGGCACGTCGATCCCGGGTCGGGTCACGACGAAGATCGGCCAGTGCCACAGGTAGATCGAGTACGACCGCAGTCCGAGCCAGCGGAGCGGAGCCAGGCCGAGCACCCGTCCGAGCGACGCCGACGGGTGGACGATCACGGCGATGACCACCAGGCACACCAGGTCGAGCAGGAAGAACCCGCCCCGGTAGATGAACGAGTCGAAGGCGTTCACCCGGGTGATGAACCAGACGATGACGACCAGCCCGAGGAACCCGCTCAGGTTCATGGCGGCGACCGCACCGGGGCCGGTCCGGCGCCGTTGGCGCCACGGCGCCCAGAACATGGCGAGCACCGCCCCGAGCAGGAGGCCCGAGGCCCGGGCGAACGTGTTGTAGTAGGCCCCCGAGGGGTCCTCGAACGGCGTGAACAGGATCGCCATGTAGATCGCCGAGGCCACCGAACAGGCGATGAGGAACCACCGGATGCTGCGGTGGTTCCACCGCGCGACGGCCAGGACGAACAAGGGCGGGAAGACCAGGTAGAACTGCTCCTCGATCGACAGCGACCACAGGTGCTGCAGGAGGGGCGGCCGCCCCGCCTGGGCGAAGTACGACTGGTCCAGGTGGATCTGCCACCAGTTGCTCACGTAGAGCAGGGCGGCCAGGACGTCGCCGCCCATCCGGCCGGCCGCGTCCCGGTAGACGAGCAGCGATGCCGCCGACACGACGGCGAGCAGCAGGTAGAGGGCCGGGAGCAGGCGCTTGGCGCGCCGGGTCCAGAACCCGCGCATCGACACGCCGCCGTGTCGCTCCCGCTCCTCGAGCAGCAGCGTCGTGATCAGGAAGCCGCTGATGACGAAGAAGACCTCGACCCCCAGGAACCCGCCCGGGAACCAGGGGACCTCGGCGTGGTACAGGACCACGGCGGCCACCGAGACGGCCCGCAGGCCGTCGAGCCCCGGCTGGTAGCCAAGACGAGCAGGGGCAGTGGCCCGGACCGCTGTCGTCACCCGGTCATTGTGACCCGCCAGGGCCGGTGGAGCCGGTCAACGGGCCACCCGCAGCTCAACGCGGGGTCAGCGAGCACCGGAACGACGCGACCGACCGGGCGAAGATGTTGGGCTCCACCTCGCACTCGCTGAGCGCCACGGGTGGCTCGAACCGCCGGGTGAGCTCGCCGAAGAGCATCCGCAGCTCGTAGCGGGCCAGGTTGGCCCCGATGCAGAAGTGGGTCCCGTAGCCGAACGACACGTGGGGGTTGGGGCTCCGGGTCACGTCGAAGGTGAACGGGTCGGCGAACACGTCGGAGTCACGGTTCGCCGACGGGTACAACAGGATGACCCGGTCGCCCTCGGCGACCGGCTGGTCACCGATCCGGGCGTCGGCCACGGCGGTGCGGAAGAAGTTGTTGAGCGGCGTCACCCACCGGATGAGCTCCTCGACCCCCGTGGCGACCAGCTCCGGGTCCGCCGCCAGTCGTTCCCACTCCTCCGGGTGCTGCGAGAACAGGTGGAGGCCGTGGGCGATCACGGTGCGGGTCGTCTCGGCCCCGCCGGCGATGAACAGGCCGACCTCGTTGATGAGCCGCTCGAAGTCGTAGGTCCGGCCATCGGGGAGCTCGGCGGTGGACCACACCGAGATCAGGTCGTCCATCGGGCACCCCTGGCGCTCGGGCGCGATCTCGGCGAGCAGCGTGGCGAACTCGATGATCGCCGTGAAGGACCCCTCGGCCGTCGCCGGGTCACGGTGGACCATGTCGTAGCGCATGAGCCGCTCGGACCAGGACTGCACGTCTGGCCAGCGGTCCTCGGGGAACCCGAGCAGCCGGGCGGTGAGCCGGCACGGCAACTGGGCGGCCAGACCCGGCACCACGTCGAGCTCACCGGAGGCGGCGATCGGTGCGAGCAGGTCGTCGATGGTCGCCCGCAGCCACGCCTCGTGCGAGCGCACCGCCCGGGGAGTGAAGCGGTTCGACACGAGGCGACGCTGGGCCGCGTGCTCCGGGTCGTCGAGGGCGATGATGTTGTTCTCGTCGGGCTCGTGGAAGGACCGGTACCCCTGGCCCGAGACGAACGTCGCGCTGTCCCGCTCGACGGCGAGCACGTCGGCGTGCCGGGTCACCGCCCACAGGCCGTTGCGCTCGTCCCGGTAGACGGGTTCGTTGGCGCGCATCCACGTGAACGCCGGGTGGGGGTCCCCCTGGTAGAAGGCGGGATCGAGCAGGTCGACCTGCAGACGGTCGGCGGAGTTCGTCACGGACGTCACCCCGGCAGTCTGCCCCACGCTGCGCCGCCCCGTCGTCCGGGGCGGAGTGGGCCGCTCAGGCCTCGGTGTGGGTGACGGGCTCCTCGCCCTTCCATTCGCGGAGCGTGTTCTTCAGCTTGATCTGCTGGATGAAGATGTCGTGCTCGGGCGGGACGCCACCGGTGGGCTGCGGTGACTTCCAGTAGAAGCTGAGCCACTCCTGCACACCGGCCTGGCCAGCCCGCTGCGCGAGGTCCAGGAAGAGCGCGAGGTCCAGGACGATCGGGGCCGCCAGGATCGAGTCCCGGCACATGAAGTCGACCTTGATCTGCATCGGATAGCCCATCCACCCGAAGATGTCGATCGCGTCCCAGCCCTCCTTGTTGTCGCCACGGGGTGGGTAGTAGTTGATTCGCACGACGTGGTCGATGTTCCCGTAGAGCTCGGGGTAGACCTCGGGCTGCAGGATCGTGTCGAGCACCCCGAGCTTGGAGACCTCCTTGGTCTTGAAGTTCTCGGGGTCGTCGAGCACCTCGCCGTCACGGTTGCCGAGGATGTTGGTGGAGTACCACCCCCGCATGCCGAGCATGCGCGCCTTGAACCCCGGGGCGAGGATCGTCTTCATGAGGGTCTGCCCGGTCTTGAAGTCCTTGCCGGTGACCGGCACGCCGTTGCGCAGTGCGAGCTCCTCCATGCACGGCAGGTCGATCGACAGGTTCGGCGCCCCGTTGGCGAACGGAACGCCCAGGCTCAACGCGGCGTACGCGTAGATCTGGCTCGGCGAGATGTTCTCGTCGTCGGCCCGCAGACCGGCCGTGAACGACTCGACGGTCGCGTGGACCTCGGACGGCTCCTGGTAGGCCTCGGTCGACCCGCACCACACCATGACCAGGCGGTCGCAGCCCTGTTCCGTGCGGAACCGCTCGATGTCGGCGACGACCTGCTGCGCGAGGTCCCACTTGGACTCACCGGTCTTGACCCGCACGCCATCGAGCTTCTTGACCCACCGCTGGTCGAACACCGCGGGCATCACGACGATGCCCTCGAGCTCGGCGCTGATCGGGCCCAGGTCCGACTCGTCGAGCACCCCGCAGGTGCGGGCCGCCTCGAGTGCGTTGGCCGAGATCGGGTCCCACCCGCCGAAGACCAGGTCGTCCAGTCCGGCGAGCGGGACGAAGTCGCGGATCAGCGGGTTGCGTCCCTCCTCCCGGCGGCCGAGCCGGATGTGGGCCATCTGGGTCAGGGAGCCGATCGGATCGGCCAGGCCCTGACGGGCGGCGATCACACCGGCGTAGGCCGTCGAGGCGACGGCCCCCACGCCCGGGGTGAGGATCCCGAGCCGTCCGGAGGCCGGGGCGATGTCGATCGGTGCAGGCATGGCTGGCACTCTAGGCCCCGGCCCCGCCGCCGGACCCGGACGGGTCCGTGTCGCCACCGTCACCCCGTGTCCGCTCGAGGAGCTTGCGCTCCTGCCACCGCCGCTGGGCCTCGACGGGATCGTGCACCACGGCCGTGGGGTCCTCCAGCTCCGGGTGCCGCCACCGCAGTTTGGCGTCGATCGCGCCGATGACGTCACCGAGCGTGAACCAACCGGCCTCCTCCGCGAGGACGGCGTGGAACACGACCTGGTACAGGACGTCGCCGAGCTCGGCGCAGAGCTCCTCGGACCCCGCGCCGGTGTCCGGGTCGTACCGCTCGATCGCCTCGAGCAGTTCAGCGGTCTCCTCGCGCAGGTACCGACTCAGGCTGCGGTGGGTCTGCTCCGCCTTCCACGGGTCGAGGTGCCGGAGCTCGGTGACCATGCGGGTGAACCCGTCCAGTCCGGATCCGAGCGGCTCCGCGAGCGCCGGGACGTAGAGCGACGTCAGGTGGTCGGCATCCACACCTCGGTCCAGGTCGTCCCAGTGCACGCGCCGGACGAGCTCGTCCGCCAGACCCAGGTGGTGCAGCACGACGACCTCGACGTCTGGCGGGTCCTCGACCGACAGCTTCACGTCGCTGAGCACCGAGCGGTCGTCGCACTGCGCCACCAGGAACGGGCCGGTGCTGCCCGCCGTCGCGGTCGCGAACCGGTGCCCGTCGACAACGTGCACGCCGGAGCGCACCGGATCGACGCCGAGTCGGACCCAGGCGAGATCGAGGAACGACAACGCCGGCCAGAGGCGCACCTCCAGCCGCGGGTCCTCGACGAGCAGCTCGACCGTGCGTTCGGCGACGACCGGGGAGCCCGGCACGGCGTAGACGACCCCACCCGCCCGTTCGGCCTCGGCCACCAGCTCGGCGACGATGCGCGGGTAGACGTCGTCCAGCGTCGCGGCCTCGTCGTAGACGTGGTCGAAGGACCCGACTCCGGCCAGCACACCGAGCTCCGCGACCGCCGGGTGGCGGACGGTCCGCAGCCGGACCGGGTCGGGGCCCTGCAGGCGTCCGAGCGTCGAGGCGGTGACGAGGTCGGCTCCGGCGGGACCGAGGCCGACGACGTCGACGCGAGGCCGGTCGCCGTCGCCCAACGACTCAGGGACCGGGGGTGGCCGGCCCGGCACCGTCGGGCGCGGCACCGCCGGGAGCGGCACCGGGCGGGACGTCCTCGGGGACCGGCTGCACCTGCGGCAGCGGGAGCGGTGCACCGGTGACGAGGACCTCGGGCGCATCGGGAGCGACGACCTCGAACGCCCCGGACACACCCACTGCGGCCCGCCCGTAGCGCGGGTTGACCTCCACGCCGCCGGCGAGCAGGAGGCTCAACCAGAGGCCGGCCGCCTGGCTGGGTGCCTGCGCCGAGGCGAACTGGCCGACCAGCCCCTCGAGCTGTCGGCGGGCTGCCGGGTCACCGAACGCCACTCGCTCGGTTCCCTCGACCCGGAAGAACACGGCGATCGGGCCGGTGCGCTCGGACTCGAGCACCACGGGACCGAGCGTCGCTCCGGGCACAGCACCGCGCACCTCGTCGCGGAGACCGTCCGGGAGCTGGGCGGTCGGGACGCACTCCTCGGCCGGGTCGAACACCAGCTCGGCGCCCTCGACCTCACCAACGACGTCCTCGAGCCGCCCACCGGCAACCACCCGCTCGGACACGGTGACGACACGCTCCTCGGCGACGGCCAGCACGGCGACGCACGTCCGGTCCCACAGACCCGGAGCCCCGTCGTAGAGGAGACGCAGATCCTCCTCGGCGACGGTGCCGCCCTGTCCGCCGAGCGACTGGAGCCGTTCCCCGAGCCGGGTCGTGAACGCCACGAACGCCGTCAGCTCGCCGAGGGCGGTGTCCGACAGACCCGGGGGGACCTGCGACTCGACGAGCGCCCGCGCCTCGTCGAAGCCGAGGGCCTGCGCGAGCTCCTGCGGACTGCGGCCGGCGAGCTCGGGCTCCCAGCGCCCGAGCTCCGTCTGGGCGGCGGTGCGCTGGATCTCGAACGTCAGCGCGGCCCGCGCCGAGTCACCGGGGACCACCGACTCGGTACCGGGCAGGCCGCCCCCGACCGCCTGCAGGAACGCCTCGTCGGCCGCCAGTTCGTCGACGACGCCGGTCGGGACGGGCGTGCCGAGCACGACGGCGGCCCGGTCGTCGGCGGCGACACCGCAGCCGCTGAGGAGCCCGGCCAGCACGACGACGACCACCAGGATCGGGAGCACCGGGGATCGAGGGGTCCGAGCAATGCGCACGGTTGACGATCCTACTGCGGAGCGGTGCCGGTGCCGGGAGCCGGCGGGGCCAGCAACTCCTGCACGGCGTCCACGAGGCGCTCCACGAGGCCGTCGCCACCGGTGACGGGCAGGAGCAGCTCCCGCTGGTCCTCCTTGTAGCGGGCACCCCGGTGGGTCCGCTCCAGCCGGACCTGCCGGGAGTGCGGGAGGTCGACCGGGGCGAGCCGCGCCACGAGGGGTGGGCCCGACAGAGCGGGCGCGCGGCTCACCACCAGCTCCTGCACGCCGTACCGGACGCACAGTCCGCGCAGGCGGGCGACCCCGAGCAGCTCCCGGGCGGGGTCGGGGACGGGGCCGAACCGGTCGAGCCACTCGGCCCGGATGCGGTCGACCTCGTCGGGGTCCGTGAGCGCAGCGAGACGCCGGTACGCGTCCAGCCGCAGGTCCTCGCGGCCGATGTAGTCCTCGGGGATGAACGCCGGCACCGGGACCTCGACGGTGACCTCGACGGCCTCGGGCGGCACCTCACCGTTGAGCTCGGCGATCGCCTCGGTGACCATCTGGCAGTAGAGGTCGTAGCCGACCGAGGCCACGTGGCCGGACTGCCCGGTCCCGAGCAGGTTCCCGGCGCCGCGGATCTCGAGGTCGCGCATGGCGATGCGGAACCCCGATCCGAGCTCGGTCGTCTCACCGATCGTCCGCAGCCGCTCGTCGGCCTCCTCGGACAGCACCAGGTCGGGCGGGTGGAACAGGTAGGCGTAGGCGCGCTGACCCGCCCGGCCGACCCGTCCCCGGAGCTGGTGCAACTGGCCGAGCCCCAGCAGGTCCGCGCGCTCGACGACGAGCGTGTTGACCGTCGGCATGTCGATGCCGCTCTCGATGATCGTCGTGCACACCAGCACGTCGTACCGGCCCTCCCAGAACTCGGTGACCACCGACTCCAGGGTGGTCTCGTCCATCTGGCCGTGGGCGACGGCGACCCGGGCCTCGGGGACGAGCTGCCGGATCCCGGCAGCGTGCTCCTCGATGTCGCGCACCCGGTTGTGGACGTAGAAGACCTGGCCCTCACGCAGCAGCTCCCGCCGGATCGCCTCGGCGACGGCCCGGTCGTCGTAGGGGCCGACGTAGGTCAGGATCGGCTGGCGGGCCGCCGGGGGCGTCTCGAGCAGCGAGAGGTCCCGGATCCCGGTCAGGCTCATCTCGAGCGTGCGGGGGATGGGGGTGGCGGTGAGCGTCAGCACGTCGACGCTGGTGCGCAGCTGCTTGATGGACTCCTTGGCCGACACCCCGAACCGCTGCTCCTCGTCCACGACGAGGAGTCCGAGATCGGCGAACCGCACGTCGGCCGACAGGAGCCGGTGCGTCCCGATCACCACGTCGACGTCGCCCGACGCCAGACCCTCCACCACGCCACGGGCCTCGGCGTCGCTCAGGAAGCGCGAGAGCATCTCGACGCGCACCGGGTGGCCGGCGAGGCGCTCACTGAAGGTCTGGTGGTGCTGCTGGGCGAGGAGCGTCGTGGGGACGAGCACCGCCGCCTGCCGGCCGTCGGCGACGGCCTTGAACACGGCCCGGACCGCCACCTCGGTCTTGCCGAATCCGACGTCACCGCACACGAGCCGATCCATCGGCACCGGCGACTCCATGTCGGCCTTGACCTCGGCGATCGCCCGGAGCTGGTCCGGCGTCTCCTGGTACGGGAACGCCTGCTCCACCTCACGCTGCCACGGCGTGTCCTCGGCGTAGGCGTGCCCGGGCGTGTGGAGTCGCTGCTGGTAGAGCACCACGAGTTCCTGGGCGATCTGGGCGACGGCGGCCCGGACCTTCGCCTTGGTGCGGGCGAAGTCGGCGCCTCCCATCCGGTGCAGCGCGGGTGCCTCACCACCGGAGTGCAGGCGCACGGCGTCGATCTGGTCGGAGGGCACGTACAGGCGGTCCTCACCCCGGTACTCGAGGAGCAGGTAGTCCCGCTCCACCCCGCCGACGGCCCGGCGGACCATGCCGGCGAATCGGGCGACGCCGTGGTGCTCGTGCACCACGTAGCTGCCGACCTCGAGGGACTCGAACACGTGCTGGGCGTCACGACGGGCACGCGCCGCCGGACGCCGGCTCCGGCGGCGGCCCGTCAGGTCCGTCTCGGCGAGCAGGGCCACCGATGCCCCGGGCAGCACGCACCCGCGATCGATCGCGGCGACCACGGTGGCGATCCTGCCCGGCGACGCGGGCACCTCGTCCGGCGACCCCAGTTCGAAACCTGCGGTGCCCAGGACCGACCGCACGCGGGCGAGCGTCCCCTCGGAGTCCGCGGTGGCCACGACGGTCGTCCCGGCGTCGAGCAGCCGCCGGAGCTGGGTGACCAGGGCGGCGCCGTCACCCGAGACCGCGGCCCAGGCGTCGGTCGCCACCACCGGTTCGTCCGGACCGGACGCGAGGGTGGTGACGGTGCGGACGGCCGCACCGGAACGCTCCAGGACCCGGTCGACGTCCAGGGTGAGCCGGGGCACCTCGGCGTCGTCACCCAGGCCCCAGGTACGGGCCAGGCTGGCGGCGAGGTCGACCTCGTCGGCGTGGACGGCCTCGGCCCGGTTCCTGAACCGACCGGGGTCGACGACCACCACCTCGGCCCGGTCGCCGAGCAGGTCGACGAGCACGTGCTCGTCGGCGACGAGCCAGGGCAGCCACGCCTCCATGCCCTCGAACACCGACCCCTCGGCCAGTCGCTCCCAGTGCTCCCGACCCCACGGTGCCCGGCCGACCAGCTCGGCGGCCCGGGCACGCACCTCGTCGGTGCCGGTGAGCTCCCGGGCCCCGAAGATGCGCACCTCGTCGACCGGCCCGGCCGACCGCTGGTCGCCGACCGAGAACTCGCACAGCCGGTCGACCTCGTCACCCCACAGGTCGATGCGCACCGGGACGTCGTCGGTCGAGGGGAACACGTCGACGATCGACCCGCGGACGGCGATCTCGCCCCGGTGCTCGACCTGGTACTCGCGTCGGTAGCCGGCCGACACCAGGTCGGCGACGAGCTGCTCACGGTCGATCGTCGCCCCGACCCGCACGACCACCGGCTCGGCCGCCTCGACGTGCGGTCCGAGACGCTGCACCAGCGACCGGGCGGACGCCACCACGACCCGGAGCGCGGGGTCACCGGTCCGGAGGCGCCACATCGTCCGGAGCCGCCGTCCCATCGTCTCGACCGAGGGACTGATCCGCTCGAAGGGCAGGGTCTCCCAGGCGGGGAACAGCTCGACGGCGTCCTCGCCCAGGAAGGGCACCAGGTCGCCGGCGAGCAGCTCGGCCTCGTCCACGCCGGGCAGGGCCAGCACCAGCGGGGTCCTGCCGCCGTGCGCCACCCAGCCGGCGACGACCGGAGCGGTGGCCACGCCGGGGAGCACCAGGTGGCCCGGCGGCGGAGGATGAGCCTCGGCCACCCGGTCGAGCAGTACGGCCAGCGGCGGACGCGCCGACCGCGATCGGGGCGCCGCCGAGGGCCCCTCAGTCGCCATGGAACTGCCGCATCGCCGAGTCGACGCCGTCGACCGCCACGGCCTCGACCGCATCGGCGGCCCGGGCGACGGCGTCGTCGAGCACTCGGCGCTGGCTCCCCGAGACACGGGACAGCACCCAGTCCGCACCCCGTTCCGGTCCACCCGGCGGCTTGCCCACGCCGACACGCAGGCGCAGGTGGTCGGGAGTGCGCAGGTGCGAGTGGACCGACCGGAGCCCGTTGTGGCCGGCGTGGCCACCGCCCACCTTGAGCTTGATGCGACCCGGCTCGAGGTCGAGCTCGTCGTGCACGACGAGCACCCCGGACGGGTCCAGAGCGTGACGGCGGACGAGCGCCGCGACCGCCACACCCGAGTCGTTCATCCACGTGGTCGGAACGGCGAGCACGACCACCCGTCCGCCGATCCGCACGGTGGCCGTCGACGCCGAGACTTTGCCGTCCCGCTTGAGTCGGACGCCGTGCCGGTCGGCGAGCAGCTCGACGACCTCGGCCCCGACGTTGTGGCGGGTGCGCGCGTACTCCTCACCCGGGTTGCCCAGTCCGACGACGAGCAGGTCGCAGGACGAGCCTGCCAACGTCAGTCGTCCGAGGAGTCGCCGCCGGTGTCCCCACCGGCGTCGCCACCGTCCGCATCGGACGGCGCATCGGCGGCGCCCGCCTCGCCGCGGGCCGTCACGGCGGCCCGGGTGAGCTGTGCGGTCACGACCGCCTGCTGGGCCGGGCTGCGGCTCTCCACCCCGTCGGGCAGCTGCAGGTCGGCGACCAGGATCGAGGAGTCCTCGAGGGTCATCCCCGAGATGTCGCAGTCGATGGAGTCCGGGATCGAGTCGGGGCGCACGAGCACCTTGAGCACGGTGATCCGCTGCTCGGTCATGCCGCCGTTGGTCGTGACCTGCTTCGCCTCACCGACGAGTCGGATGGGCACCTCGACCTCGATCGGGGCGTTCGGATCCACCTTGAGGAAGTCGACGTGGAGCACGTCCCGCCGCACGGGGTGGCGCTGCAGTTCACGGACCACCGTCAGGAAGGACTCACCGTCGACCTCGAGCGTGATCAGCGCGTTGAGCCCGGCGTCGGTGGTGAGCGCCCGACGCAGGTCCGCGCGATCGACGGTCAGCGCCGTGGCGGCGCCACCCGAGCCGTAGACCACACCGGGGATGCGACCCTCGGCCCGGACACGCCGGGACGGACCGGTGCCGAGCGGACGGCCGGTGGATGCGGTGAGGGTGACCTCGGACATGCTGGTGCTCCTGGGTCGGCGACGGGTGTCGCCCGGACGGGCAGCCGGGAACTGTACCGGTCACACCACCGCCGGTGCCAACGCACCCGGATGGCGGACCGGGAGCTCAGTGCTGGTTCTGGCCGTCGAAGATCTCCGACACCGAGGTGTCCTCGAACACGGCGTCGATGGCGTCGGCGATGATCCGGGCGGCGGAGAGCACCTCGATCTTGTCGATGCGCTTCTCCTCGGGCAGCGGGAGCGTGTTGGTGATCACGACCTTCTCGAGGGCCGAGTTCTTGAGGCGGTCGATGGCCGGCCCCGAGAAGACGCCGTGGGTGGCGGCGCAGTACACCGACGAGGCGCCCTTCTCGGCGAGCTGGTCGGCGGCGGCGCAGATGGTGCCTGCCGTGTCGATCATGTCGTCGATCAGCACGCAGGTGCGGCCCTCGACCTCGCCGACGACGTCCTTGGCCTCGACCTGGTTCTTCACGCCCTTGACGCGACGCTTGTGCACGATGGCCAGATCGGCGTGGAGTGCGTTGGCGTAGCGCTCGGCGACCTTGACGCGGCCGGCGTCCGGTGAGACGACCACCAGGTCCTCACCCAGGTTGGACGCCATCCAGTCGACCAGCACCGGCATGGCCGTCAGGTGGTCGACCGGGCCGTCGAAGAACCCCTGGATCTGGCCGCTGTGGAGGTCCACCGACACGATCCGCTTGGCGCCCGCCACCTCGAACATGTTGGCGAGGAGCTTCGCCGTGATGGGCTCCCGCCCCTCGGCCTTCCGGTCCTGGCGGCCGTAGCCGTAGAACGGCGCCACGACGGTGATGCGCTTGGCCGACGCCCGTTTCGCTGCGTCCACCATGATGAGCTGCTCCATGATGGCGTCGTTGACCGACATGTCGTCGGTCGACGCGTGGCTCTGGAAGATGAACAGGTCCGCACCGCGGATCGAGTCGCCGTAGCGGCAGTGCAGCTCGCCGTTGGCGAACTCGGCGATCTGCACCTCGCTCAGCGGCACGCCCAGGTGCGCTCCGACCTCGTCGGCCAGCGCGGCGTTGGCCCGGCCGGTCACGATGGTGAGCCGCTTCTTGGTGACCAGTTCCACGAGTGCGGGCCTCCCTGTCAGGCGATCAGCCGGTCTGGTCCGCAGTGTAGAAGGCGCCGGTCGTCACGTCGTCACCGACTTCCGCACCCGGTCCCAAGGAGGCGAAGGGGCCGACCACCGCCCGGTCGCCGATCCGGGCGGACCGTCCGGTCGTCTGCTCCACGACCGCCTCGACACCGACGGTGGTGTCCACGAGCCGGGTCCACGGTCCGAGTTCGCTGCCGTCGCCGACCACCGTCGCCCCTTGGAGGATCACCCCCGGGAACAGGGTGACGTCCCGGCCGATCCGCACGGTCGTGTCGACGTAGACCGCCGACGGGTCGACGATCGTCACCCCCTGGGCGAGCAGCTCGGCGTTGGTGCGGCGCCGCAGCTCGGCCTCGGCCCGCGACAGCTGGCTCCGGTCGTTGACCCCCTGGGTCTCCTCGGGGTCGTCGGCGACCCGGGCCTCGACCGGGTGGCCGGCCGCCACCAGCACCCCCACGACGTCGGTCAGGTAGTACTCACCCTGGGCGTTGTCCGGTTGGATGCGGCGCAGCGCAGGTGCCAGCAGGCTCCGCCGGAAGCAGTAGATCGAGGTGTTGACCTCGTCGATCCGTCGCTCCTCCGGATCTGCGTCCCGGTGCTCGACGATCCGGGACACCCGGCCGCTGCCGTCGCGCACGACCCGTCCGTAGCCCGTCGGATCGTCGACCTGTGCGGTCAGGACCGTGGCGGCGGCACCGCTGTCCCGGTGTCGTTCGACGAGCGCCTCGATGGTCCCCGACCGCAGGAGCGGGGTGTCCCCCGGGAGCACCAGCACGTCGCCGTCGTCAGCGCCGTCGGCGGCCGGGTCGTCGGGGAGTCCGACGAGCCCGACGAGCGCCGCGTCGGCCGTGCCCCGCTGGACACGCTGCTCGACGAACTCGAGCCGCAGGTCGTGCTGTTGCTCCTGCATCTTCTTGGTGACCCACTCGCCCTTGTGCCCGACGACGACGGCCACGCAGTCCACGCCGCTCGTCCCGAGCGCCTCGAGGACGTAGGTGAGCATCGGCCGCCCGCAGAGACGGTGGAGTGGCTTGGGTCGCTCGGAACGCATGCGGCTGCCCTCGCCGGCGGCGAGGACGATGGCGGAGAGGGGGACGGGAGGGCGGTTCATGCTGGCGGGGCAGGATTCGAACCTGCATCTTCCTGATCCAAAGTCAGGCGTTCTGCCGTTGAACTACCCGCCACGGCGGCCGGCCACACGGTAGTTCCTCCGGCGCTCGTCGCAGCGGGAGCGTCGTCCCGGAGCAGGTCGGTCAGCGACGGCGGCCGAACAGCGTCGGGATCGTGCGCAGGCCGATCAGCAGGTCACGCCAGAAGGACCAGTTCTCGATGTAGCGATTGTCGAGCCGCACCCGCCGCTCGATGCTGGTGTCACCCCAGTAACCGTTGACCTGCGCCCACCCGGTGATGCCGACCGGCACCCGGTGACGGAAGTGGTACTCGTCGATCTCGTCGCTGAACTGTTCGACGAAGTGCGGGCGCTCGGGCCGTGGTCCGACGAGCGACATCTCGCCACGCAGGACGTTGAAGAGCTGGGGCAGTTCGTCGAGGTGCGAGGGACGGAGCACCTTGCCCGCCCAGGTCACCCGGTCGTCGTCGTCGACCGACCAGGTGGTGTTCGAGTCGTCGTTCACCCGCAGGGTCCGGAACTTGAGGATCTGGAACGGGCGCCCGCCGATCCCGATGCGCTCCTGGCTGAAGAACACCGGCCCCCGACTGGAGAGCTTCACCGCCGCGGCGCAGGCGAGCATGATCGGTGCCGTGAGCACGACGAGGATGACCGAGACGATCAGGTCGAACGCCCGCTTGGCAGGCCACGACCGGGCGGTCGCCCCCGGCTGGCGGAGCGGGATCAACGGGAGCCCGTCGACCTCGTGCCCCACGTCGTCGTGGCTGATGCCGAGCTCGAACATGCGGGGCACGACGTAGAACTGCACCTGGTCGTCGTCGCAGCGGCGGATCACGTGCACGAGGTCAGGGTCCTCGGCGGACCCGAACGCCAGGACGACGTGGCGGACGCCGGTGCGTCGCAGCAGCTCGGGCAGGTTGCGGGGGCGGCCGACCAGAGGCAGCGGCAACAGGTCGTCGTCGAACCCGTCCACGAACCCGCACGGCACCAGTCCGGCCTGCGGGTTCTCGGTGAGGACGTCGGCGACCTCGAGTCCGACCACTCCGGACCCCACGATGAGCGTGTCCTCGAGGTCGTAGCCCCGGCGGCGGGCCGACACCGACAGCCGGTAGCTCAGCAGCCGACCGAGCATCACGATCGGGAACGTGATGGCGACGATCTGCACGATCGCCACCAGGTCCACGAACCGCTGCGAATTGGACAGATCGGAGTAGCGGACGACGGTGAACAAGAGCGTGGTGACGATCGGGGCCAGCGAGAGCCGGGTGAGCGTCGAGACGAGCCCCTCGCCCGGGGTGATGAGCTGGCGGCGGCGGCGGTGGGTCGGCCACAGCAGCAGCGTCCCGACGACGACGAACAGGGCCACCACACGGGTCGAGACCAGGTCCGGGCGGACGAACTCGACGACCAGGAAGGGGGCGGCGAGTGCCACTGCGTCGAGCAGGTGGCCGAGGATGCGGAGGTTCCAGCCGACCGCCCGGCGTTCCTGCTGCGGAATCGTCCGGAGCGGCTGGTTCAGGACCACCGGCTCGTGGCTGCTGCGGTCCTCGGGGCCGGTGCGACCGGACGGTGCGGCGGTGTCCGGCGCACGCAGGTCGATCACCGTCGCCCCTGCATCCCGGGACCGTCGCTCGGCCCGTCGGCGCGAGGTCCCGGTCAGGGCCTCGGACGGGTTGGCCGGCGGACTGTCCACCGCGGCGTCACGCCGGGCCCTCGTCCCTCCGTCCTGGCTCAGCACGCCTGTGCCTCCGTCGTCGCCGCTGCCACGGTCGTTCCCGTCGTCCCCACCATCTGTTCCCCCTGTCGAGCGCCCGCTCCCCGCTGCGAACCGCCCTCGTGGTTCAGGGTAGGCACCGGGCATCCCTCCTCACAAGGGGTAGATCCGGGAGATTCCCCCAGTGGACACGGTGCAGTCACCGCACCGCCACCGACCCGTCACCGGGCCGAATCGGGCCGTTCCGCTGCGGGAGTCCTGGCGGTGACCGTGGCGGTGGCCGTGGCGGTGACCGTGGCGGTGACCGTTGCGTCCCGGCGGGTGCCCGTGGGCCAGACTCGTGGCCGTGACTCCCGGCCCGGCCCCCGACCTACGGGTCCAGGTGCGCTCCGCACTGGGTGAGCTGTCCGCCGACTGGGACCGCATCGCCGACGGGTCGGCCCATCCGAGCCCGTTCTGCCGGTCGTGGTGGGTCGACCACGCAGCGGGTGGCGTCCCCGCCGTCGTGTGCTGCCTCGCCGGCGACCGCCTGCTGGGCGGTGCCGCATTCGAACTCGACGCCCTCGGCCGGTCGATGCTGCGGATCGAGCGCGTCCGGATGCTCGGGCAGGGCGTGCTCGCACCCGACCACCTCGACGTGGTGGCCGGGCCCGACGACGCCGAACGGGTCACCGCTGCCGTGGTGGGGTGGCTCCGACGGCCGGGCAGTCGACTGGTCGACCTCGACGGTCTGGCGGCGACCGGCCACCTGGGGCGGGCGCTGGCCGCGCACACGATCGACCGGGTCGCTGCACCCTTCGCCGACCTCCGGGGCGACGGTGGCGACGGGACGTACCTCGCTGGACGGCCGGGCCGGGTCCGCAGCACCGTGGACCGGACCCGCAAGCGGCTCGACCGGGCCGGCTGCACCGTGACGAGCGTGCCGACGGAACGCATCGAGGCCGCACTCGACGACCTCGAGCGCCTGCACGACGGACGCTGGGGTGCCGAGTCGAGCTTCCTCGAGGCGTGGGACCGGTGCAGCGCCGCCGTACGCGGCGCCGGCCCGGACGACCTGCGGATCACCGAGGTCCGCTCCGCCGACGGCGAGGTCGTGGCGATCGAGCTCGACCTCCTGACCCCGGCGTCGGTGTGCTTCTACCAGGCCGGACGGTCGACCGAACGCGAGTGGCGCGGCGCCGGGTCGGTGCTCCGGGCCCGGATCGTGACCGATGCCCTCGCCGAGGGTCGCGACGAGTACGACCTGCTCCGGGGTGACGAGTCCTACAAGGACGAGTGGGCCACCGGCCGTCGGTGGGTCGTGCGGGTCCGGTTCGGATCAGGCCCGGTCGGCCGGGTGGCCGCCGGATCGGCCCGGCTGTGGCGCCAGATCGCCCCCACCGCCCAGCGCCTCGGTGATCGACTCCGGAGGTCCACCTCCCGGGCCGAACCACCTGGCTGAGCGCACCGACCGGTGCGCTCCGGCGGCCGTCGGTGCGGTCACCCGCGCAGTTTGGCCACCACGTCGAGGGCCTCACCCCGCACCGGTGGCGCGAGCATCGACACCATCCCACCGAGGGCGCCCGCGGCGACGATCGCCAGCAGCGACCACCAGCCACCGGGCGTGACCAGCCTGACGGGCAACGCGGCAGCGGCGACGCAGACCGCCACCACGAGGCCCGGGCCGAGGCAGCGGAGCGCACTCAGGTGGGGGGCGCCGACGATCCGGTCGACGACGAACTGGCGCACCGTCAGGAAGACGGTCTGCGTCACCAGGTGCACGACGGCGACCCAGACCACTCCCGACGGCGCGACGAACCACATGACGACGAGCATGACCGGCACCATGACGGCGTTGATCCGAAGGAGCACGCCGGGCCGGTTGATCGCCATCAGCAGGTCGCCGTTGGCGAATCCGAGGCCGACCACGGCGCCCGTGATCGACAGGACCTCCATCGTCTGGATGCCCACGGGATCGGCGGTGCCGAAGAGCAGCGTGAACGCGTCCCGCGCCACGAGCGCGAGACCCACCCCGACCGGGAAGGAGAACATGGCCACCAGGCGGATCGCACGGTACATCCCGTCGCGGATCGCCTCGGGACCGTCCGAGCGGATCCTCGCGAACATGGGGAACAGCACCGCCGACAGGGCGTTCAGCTGCGCCCCCATGACGAACTCGGGCAACTTGAAGGCCTGGTAGTAGGTGGCGTACTGGGCGTTGTTGCGGTTGCCGACCACGAAGTAGTCACCGTTCAGCGCCAGCACGCTGAGCACCCGGTTGCCGGCCACCTTCCACGCGTAGTCGAACAGCTCCCGGATGATCCGCCAGTCCCACTGCAGTGTCGGCCGGAAGCGCAGGAGCCACCAGGTGAGCACGAGCGTCACGGCGTTCGAGGCGATCAACCCGATCACGACCGACCACGCTCCGAGGCCCCTGACGGCCAGGATGATCGTCAGCACGGTCCGAGTGACGTCCCGGGTCACCTCGACACCGGATCGGCGCCGGAAGTCCATGTCCCGCATGAACAGCGACCACGGCACGGTGTTGAGGGCCGAGAGCACGACGACCACGGCGAAGAGACGGAACACCGGGACGAACGACTCGGCCTGGAAGTACCACCCGATGACGGGGGCGATGGCGAGCGCGACCAGACCGAGCACCACGCCGAGGACCACGTTGGCGCTGAAGGCCACCTGCACCCGGCGCGACAGTCCCTCCTCCTGCTCGTAGACCAGCGCAGCTCCCATGCCCAGGTCGAGGGCGTTGTCGAAGTAGAAGACCAGCAGCAGCAGGGTGACCATGACGGCGTAGTCGGCCGTCGGGAGCACCCGGGCGAGCACTGCGGCCAGCACGATGGCCAGCACCGAGCGCGTCAGGATCCCGACGTTGGCCCACAGGAACCCGCGACTCGCCGTCGTGCCGAGCGACCGGCCGTCGTTGCCCCCCGAACGGGACCGGAGCTCGCCCGGGTCGACCGGATCGTCGGAACCGACCACCTCGCCGGCGGGTCGCCGGTCGTCCACCGGAGACGGCCCCTCCGGCCGATCCCCCCCGGACACGACTAGCGCCGCAGGACGACGACGCCTGCCGACCCGCCGCTGAAGGACCGCAGGGTGTCCCCCGCCGACCGGGCGTCCGTGAGGCTCGTCTCTCCCTCGGCCACCACCATGAGGGTGGCATCGGCCAGGGAGAGCAGCTGCGAGGTCGGAACGGGCCCCGGCACGCGGGGGCCGTTGACGACGACGACGTACCGGCCGGCCATGCCGTCGAGGACGTTGCCGAACGACGAGCGCATCCGCAGGATGTTGCGGCTCCGGTCCACACCGGCCCCGAGGAACCGGACCATGCCCGGCGGGACGTCGAGCGCGGCGAGCGACTTGGGGAGTCGCTCACCCGCGACGTCGAGCATGGCGGCGTTCGGATCGAGCTGACCGCTCAGGCACTCGGCGAGTCCGGCCACGTCGGTCGCGTCGACGAGGTCGGTGAGCTGCCCCGACTCGAGGTCGGCGTCGACGAGTGCGACCGGCTGGCCGAAGCTCCGGGCGATCACGAGTGCGAGCGCCAGCGACAGCTGCGCCCGGTCGGCACCGTCGTCGGCGCCGACGAGCACGAGCCGGTGGACCGGCTCGTTCAGGCTCAGTCGCTCGACCGCCGCGATGACGCTCGAGACGGCGTCCTGGGGGTTGCTGCCCCGGCCCGTGAGCGCCGGGACCTTGACGAGGATCGGGAGGTCGATCGCCTCGGTCACGTCTTGTGCGGTGTTGACGACCGGACGACGCAGGTTCCGGTAGAGGAAGAACAGGTACGGGACGAGCCCCCCGAGGAGCGCCCCGAACACGGCGCCGAACCAGAGCGGCACCGTCGAGGTCTGCTGGAGCGGGAACGCGTAGACCTCCTGGAAGATCGGCCCGGGGATGCGCTGCTCGACCGGGATCTCCCGCTGGTTCGAGTTGAACACGTCGCGGAGTGCCGGGACGATCTGCGCCGAGACCAGTTCGGACTTCTCCTGTGACGGGCTCGACGAGATGACGGCGAGGAACGGCGAGAGCGGGTCGCGCTTGACCGAGATCATCCCCGAGATCTCGTCGATCGACAGGTCGAGGTCGCCCCGTCGCTTGATCTCGGCGGCGAGACCGGGCGAGGTGATGATCCCCTCGAGCGCCAGGGCGAGGACCTCGTTGTCGTTGGGGTTGGCCCCCGACAGGACGATCACGGAGCGGGTGGTCTGGTAGATCGGCGGCTGGACCGAGATCAGCGCCACCATCAGGGCCGCCATCACCACCGCCGAGAGGACCACCACGACCGACTGGAGGCCGGACAGACGCAGCGAGCGGCGGCGTTCGACGGCAACGGGCGGCTCGTACGCCGCCGGCACGACCTCGGTCGACCTCTCCATGGGTGTGGTCACCCGCTCGCCTCCTGGGCCCGCCGTCACCCGGTCGGCACCACCGTCTCGGTCGCAACCGACGATGCGCTCCGGGAGTGACGAGTCTACCGACGGCCACCCTGATCCGAAACCCACCCGACTTGCCTGAGCACCATCACCTGCCTCTAGGGTGCGAATGCCATGGGTTCACTGATCAAGAAGCGGCGCAAGCGGATGCGCAAGAAGAAGCACAAGAAGCTGCTCCGCCGCACCCGCCACCAGCGCCGCGCCCGCGGCAAGTGATCCGCCGCCGCTCCTGCTGCGAGTGATCCACCACCACTGACCGGGGGCCTCGGGTTCCGGGCTCGAACCGCCGTGCTCAGAACGGTCCGTCCGGTGCGACCGTTCGCACCACGGTCCGTCCGGGACCGGGGTGCGCTCCCTCGACGAACCACGTCGAACCGCTCCCGGCGAGACGCGGCGGGCACCCGGTCTCCTCCGCGAGCCGGTCACGGAATCCGGCCAGTTCGGGATAGGCGGCCAGCGCCGCCGGTTCGAGGTCGTTGCCGTGCTCGCCGGTCGGGGCCCCGAGCTCGTCCCACATCCGGTACACGACCGGCGTCGAGCAGTGCAGTGGTGGCGTCACGAGCGTGAGCTCGGCATCGACGTGCGGGAGCGGATCGACCTGCTCGCCGATCCCCCGCACCCGGGCCCGCCCGCCGACGACGCAGAATGGGACGTCGGCACCGAGCGCAGCCGCGCCGTCCGGATCGAGTGCGGAGGTGTCCTCCCGGGCCGCCCACCGCAGGATCGCCGCCGCGTCGGCGCTGCCGCCACCGAGGCCTGCGCCCGCCGGGATGCGCTTGTGCAGGTGCACCCTGGCGGACCTGCCGGTCCGGGCGAGCGCCCGGAGCACCAGGTCCTCCGGATCGGTCGGTCGTCGGCCCTCCGGCCCGTGCACGACGAGCTCGGCGGGCGAGCCGGTGTGAAGGGGTTCGACCTCGAGCACGTCGTGCAGGTCGATCGTGACCATCTCGGCGTCGATCAGGTGGAAGCCGTCCGGTCGGACCCCGGTGACCCGGAGCGACAGCGTCACCTTGGCGGGGGCCACCAACCGTTCCGGCACGGCGACACCCTACGACGCCCGGCCGACCACCACCTCGGTGAGTCGGGCCCACTCGGCGACACCGAGCTCCTCGGGTCGAGCGGTGGGCGCCACGCCGGCGGCCGCGAATCCCTCGGCGCCGACTCGCTCCCCGATCGTCGACCGGAGCATCTTCCGGCGTTGGCCGTACGCCCGGTCGACGAGGGCGAACGCCACCGAGCGGTCGGCAGCGGGCGGCGGCCTCCGCACGATCTCGACCACGGCCGAGGTGACCCTCGGTCGGGGGACGAAGACCGCAGCGTCCACGGTGAAGAGCCGGCGGGCCGCAGCGTCCCAGCCGACCTTGATCGTCGGGACACCAATCGTCCGGCCCCCCGGCGTCGCCACCAGTCGATCGGCGACCTCGGACTGCACCATCACGACGAGTGACGTCACCACCGGGACGCGCCCGAGGATGCCGAGGATGATCGGAACGGCGACGTGGTACGGGAGGTTCGCGGCGACCACCCACGTCGCTCCCCAGTCGGACCGTTCCGCCAGCGCACCGGCCAGGTCGACACCCAGGACGTCGCCGGCGACCACCTCGACCCGGCCGGCGGGGGCACCCCGGCCCAGGAGCCAGGGCACGAGCTCCGTCGCCAACAACTCGTCCTGTTCGACAGCGAGCACCCGGGCACCCCGTTCGACGAGGGCCAGCGTGAGCGACCCCAGACCCGGACCCACCTCGAGCACCGGAGTGCCGGCCTCGGGGACGGCCGCTGCGGCGACACGCCGGACGACCCCCGGGTCGGCGACGAAGTTCTGGCCCAGCGATCGCCGGGCCGGGTGGTCGAGCTCCTCGATGCGCGCCCGGATGTCGGCCGCTCCGAGCAGCCTCACCCGGACCCCGGGCCGGAGCGGGATGACGAACCTGAGCCGGAACCCGAGTCGGAGTCGTCCTCCTCCTCGTCGACCGTCGTCGGAGGCAGGGAGGAGACGGTGGGCACCGGACCCCGCTCCGAGTAGAGGCTGTACCCCTTCCGGTACCAGTCCGGCTGGACCTCGATCGAGCGAGGAGGACCGCCGACCACGAGCACGGTGGTGCTCGGCGCAGTGGTCGGCGCCACCTCGGACACCTCGGGTTCACCACCACCCAGGGCCGAGGCCACCAGCAGGACCACCACGGCGAGGACGGTCGCTGCGAGCGCCGCTGCGTACCGGACCGGGAGACCGAGGACGGTGCCGGTCGTGGTCCCAGGCCCCGTGTCCCCCACCGGCGGCACTGCGGACCCTCGGCGGCGGACCACCCGCTGGACGTCGCCCGTGCCGCCCGGTCCCCCGGCGCCGGAGGAGCCGCTCACGTCGGATCCGGCCCGGGCGCGACCGGTGGGATCCGGTAGCAGCGCCGGGCCGTCGCCGTGGTCGCAGCGGCCACCTCGGCCACCGGCACGCCGTGCAGCTCGGCCAGCCGGGCCCCGACGAGGGCGACCCGGGCCGGCTGGTTGCGCTGCCCCCGGTGCGGCACCGGCGTCAGCCACGGCGAGTCGGTCTCGACCATCAGTCGATCGAGCGGCGTCGCGACGACCGCCTCCTGGAGCGACTCGGAACGGGGGAACGTCAGGATCCCCGACACCGACAACAGCGCCCCACGTTCGACCGCGGCGTCGGCCTCGTCCGGCCCGCCGGTGAAGCAGTGGAACACGGTCCGCTCCGGAACCCCGATACGGTCCAGCACCTCGAAGGTGTCGTCCCAGGCCTCACGGGTGTGGATGACGAGCGGCAGCGACCACTCGTGGGCGAGCTCGATCTGTTCGGCGAACACGTCCCGCTGCCGGTCACGCGGCGAGTGGTCGTAGTGGTAGTCGAGGCCGCACTCCCCGACGGCCACGACCGACCCGTCGGCCACGCCCTCGGCGACCAGCTCGGCGAGCCCACCGCATCCGTCACGGGCGTCGTGCGGGTGGAGTCCGACCGTCGCCGACACACCCGGGATGGTCCGGGCGCGGGCGACCGCCTGCGCCGAGACCTCGAGGGAGGTCCCGACGTCCACGAGGTGGACCACGCCCGCCTCGGCCGCCGATGCGACGACGGCTGCCGGATCCGGCTCGTCACCCAGGTGACAGTGGTTGTCGATCCAGTCGAGTCGATCCGCCACCGGACCGTCCTGCTCCTCGGGGCCCGCCACCCGACCAACCTAGCGGTGGCCCTCAGACGTCGAGCATCACGACGCCGTAGGGCGGCGCTGCGAGCGCACGCAGCTCCCCGGCGGCATCCTCGACGTCGAAGGTGACGGTCCGACCCTCGACCACGGTGAGGAGCGTCGCGTCGGCCCAGCTGAGCCACGGACTCACCGGTGCACCCGACAGGAGGGCCGGCGCCAGCACGACGACCACGACGTCGTCGCCGAGCTCGTCGAGCACCGCCGGGCTGAGCACGAGGTCCGTCCGCGGTCGGGAGACGCCGGACGGGATGAAGCGGAGCCGGTCACCGTCCCGGCCGAGCGCCCGGCGGACCGCACTGGGGAGCGTCGGTCGCAGGACCCGGCGGATCACCTGCGGCATCGTGGCCGACCCCTCGACGAGCTGCGCGAGACCCGGACGTCGCCCCTGGGCCAGTCGGAGCGAGAGCAACGGCGAGTCGATCTGGGCGTCGACGAGCACGACCCGCTGACCCTGCCCCGCCAGGGTCGCCGCCAACCCGGCCGCCAGACCCCGGGCGGCCCGGTCCGGACGCGGCGTCGTGACGACGAAGCGCCGCACGGGCGGTGCGACCACACCGGCCGGGTCGGTGGCGACCGGGACCGGCGTCCGGTCGGCCGCTGAGGCCGCGACCTGCGCGAGCTGATCCGGCGAGGCCGAGAACCGGCGCCCGAGACGGGCGACGTGGGCCCACACGCCGACGCCCACCTCCCGGCCCAGGTCGTCGTCGTTGTTGACCCGGGGACGGCGTTGCTGGAGCAGCACGAACGTGGCGGCCACCAGCGACCCGGTCGCCGCGCCGACGATCGCGATCCAGACGACCGGTCGGGGCACCAACTCCACGAACGCCTGGTCGGAGACGGGCACGTAGATCGGGCCCGTGTAGAAGCGCCGCTGACCCGGTTCGACCGGGCGGAACTCATCGGCGACCTGGTCCACCGACTGGCGCCGGGCGTCGGCGACCACCTGGTCGAGGGCCGGGATCAGGTAGGGCAGCACCTGCTCGTCCACCGCCCGGTCCGAGTCCGTGAAGGTGATCTCCAGGAAGACCGAGAAGTCCGGACGCGTCACGTCCACGCGCTCCTCGATCTCCGGGATCGACAGGTCCAGGCCGGCGAGCTCCTTGAGGGCCTGGGCGTAGGCACCCGAGTTGACCAGCGCGTGGATGCCCTGCGCCTGGTCGGACGAGACGTCGATCCGTTCGGCACCGGAGCTCTCCTCGAGGCCGGGGACCACGATGTAGGCGGTCGCCACGTACTGCGGCGGCAACGCCCCGCCCACCGAGCCGAAGACGAACCCGCCCACCAGCGCACCGGCGACCACGAGCCGCCGGTAGCGCTGCGAGACCCGCAGGTCGAACCGGGCGAGCGGTGGCGAGGTCCACGTCGAGGGGTCGAGCGGATGGATCTGGGCGAGGCGCCCCCGGCCCGCGGCGCGGACGGGCACGGGTGCTCGCGACACGACGTCGAGAGCGGTTCCCGGTGACGTCGACGCGGCCTGGTGGTACCCCCGCCACCTGGCCTGTCGAGACGGCACGTGCAACGCAGCCGCCAGGCCGATGAGACTCCACGACAACTTGTTGTTCAGCAGTGGCAGCAGGAGCATCCCCGAGAAGATCGGGGTCATCATCACCGCCATCGTCACCGAGGCGTCCCGGTACTGGGGCCACCTCGGGCGCAGGAATCCGTACAGGGTCACCGCGAACACCGCCACCCACGCCACGAGACCGACCACACCCAGGTCACCGGCGATGTCGAGGAACGTGTTGTGCGCCGAGACCTCGGTCCGCTTCTCGTCGAGCTTGAGCACCCCGGGTGTCGAGGCGAGCCGTTCGGGGATGAGCACGCGCACCTGCCCGAACCCGAACCCCGACAGCGGCTGCTCCTTGATCAACTCGATCGTGACGGTCCAGAAGTCGAGCCGGCCGGCCCCACGGTCGTTGAGGCCCCGGGCGGCGTTGACCGGATTCACGAAGAACAGCCCGAAGAACAGGGCGCCACCGGCGAGGAGCGCGACCGCCGCCGTGCGGACCCGGCGGCCCGGCGTGAGTCCGGGCTTGGTGAGCATCGAGACCATCAGGGCGAGCGCCGCCCCGATCGCCCCCGAGCGACTGCCCGCACCGGCTGCCGCCAACATCACGTAGACGAGCACCCCGGAGTACATCAGGCGCTCACCGGGCGTGCGGGCGTTGCGGCGGTAGTAGATGGTCAACGGGATGAGCGACGCCTGGAGCAACCCGAAGAAGTTCGGGTCGCCGCCGAACCCGTCGGACCGGCCACCGATGAACACCGAGACCACGCCGTTGGCGCCACCGATGAGCCCGCCGATCCAGTAGGCACGGAGGTACCGCATCACGTTCGCGTGGCTGTCGACCAGCAGCGCCGTCGAGGCCCACATGGCGAACGCCAGGCCGAGGAGTCCCATCTGGAACATCCAGCTCGGCACCTCGGCGGACCACGCGCCGCTGGCGACGGCCAGGATCAACAGGGCCATCGGCGGCATCCAGTAGAGGGCCGGGACCGCAGGCGGCCGCCACCGCTCGGCGAGGAGCTTCCAGAGCAGCACGACGAAGGCCACGGCGGCGAGGACCCGGCCGGCGCGGATCGGTCCCAGCCCGATCCCGTCGAAGTGGATGCAGAACGCCACGACCTCGATGAACAGCACCTGCTTGCGGATGACGAAGACGCCGATCCCGGCGAGGAACGCCACGAACACGGCCGCGGCGACACCCCAGCGGCTGAGCACCAGGAACGCCACGACCGGCACCGCGAGGAGCCCGAGCACGATCCACAGCAGGTCCGCCCGACGGTTGGGCGGCGGCGGGGACGACGGTGCGCTCGGTCGCTCGATGGTCTGCACGCGCGCCCCCGGAAGCGGTGTCCGGCCACCCCGGACGAACGGGCTCAGGCTAGCGAGGGTCGCGCCGGGCGCCACAGCGGCGGTCACGCAGGGCCCCGAACTGCCAGACTCCACCCGTGTCGAACGACCTGGACCGTGCCCGGGTGGACGCCGACGTGGTGGCGTCCCGCCTCGGCCGGCACCGCGTGGCCGTGGTGCTGGGAACCGGGTGGGCCCGGGCGCTCGACGAGGTGGCCGGAGACGACCGACCGGCGTCCGTCCCCGTCCGCGACCTCCCGGGGTGGACCCCGCCCCGGGTACCGGGCCACGCCGGCTCGGTCTCCTCGGTCCACGTCGGAGGCACCGACGTGCTGGTGCTGGGCGGCAGGACCCACCTGTACGAGGGCAGTTCGGCGGCCCAGGTGGTCCACCCCGTCCGGGTTGCGGTCCTCGCCGGCGCCGAGGTGGTGGTCCTCACCAACGCCGCCGGATCACTGCGCGGCGAGGTCGGCCCCGGCGAGGTGGTCGTCGTGAGCGACCACCTCAACCTGACCGGGGTGAGCCCGCTGGTCGGCCTGCCGGCCCCCGACGGGTTCGTCGACCTGACCGACCTCTACTGCGCCAGCCGGCGCTCGGACCTGCACGACCGGGTCCGGTCCCTGCACGAGGGCGTCTACGCCGGTGTCGTCGGTCCGCAGTTCGAGACGCCGGCCGAGATCCGGGCACTGCGCACCCTCGGCGCCGACCTGGTCGGCATGTCGACGGTCCTCGAGGCGATCGCCGCGACGCACGCCGGCGCCGCCGTCGTCGGGCTCTCGCTCGTGACCAACCTCGCAGCGGGACTGACCCCGACCGTGGACCACGACTCGATCCTCGAGGTCGGCCGGAACTCGCAGGACCGGTTGGCCGAGGTGCTCACCGCTGCGGTCGCCGGGAACTGAGCTCAGTCGAGCAGATCGGCCGCCAGTTCACGGAGCGACACCTGCGGGCGGGCGCCCAGGTGGCTGATCACCTCGGCGGCCGCGATCGATCCCAGCCGGGCGCTCACCTCGTGGGAGTGCCCCTGACTGAACCCGTACAGGAACCCGGCGGCGTACAGGTCGCCGGCGCCCGTGGTGTCGACCACCGCAGTGACGGGTGCGGCCGGGACGGCGATCGTGGCGTCCTCGGTGACCACGACGGAACCCGCAGCTCCCCGGGTCAGGGCGGCGATCGTCCCGTGGTGGCGCACCCTGGCGGCTGCGGAGTCGAAGTCGTCGACCTGGTACAGCGACGTGATCTCTGCCTCGTTGGCGAAGACCAGGTCCACGTGGTCCTCGATCAACGCCGTGAACGCAGCTCGGTGGCGCTCGACGCAGAACCCGTCCGACAGCGACACCGCCACCAGCGTGTCGTGCTCGTTGGCGTGGGCCGCTGCGACCCGGAAGGCCGCCTGCGCCTCGGGTGTGTCGAAGAGGTACCCCTCGAGGTAGAGCACCCTCGCCGAGCTGACGGCGGCGGGATCCACGTCGTCGGGGCCGAACGTCGCCGACGCACCGAGGAAGGTGTTCAGGGTGCGCTCGGCGTCCGGGGTGACCACGATCAGGCAGCAACCGGTAGCCGGACCGTGCGTCGCGGGGGGAACGTCGAACTCGACCCCCGACGCCCGCAGGTCGTGTGCGAACACCCCGCCGAGCTGATCGTCACGCACCCGGGAGAGGTAGCGGGCCGAACCGCCGAACGAGGCGAACCCCACCATGGTGTTGGCGGCCGATCCGCCGGAGACCTCGACGGTGGGCCCCATGAGCGCGTAGATCTCGGCGGCACGCTCCTCGTCGATCAGCTCCATGCCGCCCTTGACGACTCCGATGCGCTCGACGAACCCGTCGTCCTCGTGGCTGAGGACGTCGACGAGCGCGTTGCCGATGCCGACGACGTCGACTGCAGTGGGGGTGGTCACGCGCCGACGGTAGAGGACCGCTCAGGGGTCGACCAATCGCTTGACCCGGTTCGGCGGCACACCGAACCGTCCCGCCACGAGGCGGGCGGCATCCCGGCGTGACGCCCCACGGGCGACCTCGTCGTCGACCGCAGCCCGCAGCGCGGCGTCGTCGACCTCGGGCGGTCCGGGTGACGGGTCCACGACGAGGACGAACTCGCCGCGTGCCGGTTGGGCCTCGAGGTGCTCCACCGCCATGTCGAGCGACCCCACCCACACCTCCTCGTGGAGCTTGGTGAGCTCGCGGCAGAGCGCGACCTGCCGGTCGGCACCGCACACGTCACGCAGCGCAGCCACGGTGGCCGCGACCCGGTGCGGCGACTCGTACAGGACCGAGGTGCAGCCCGACCCGGCGACCGCAGCGAGTCGGTCCGCCCGTTCCGACCCGCGGCGGGGCAGGAAGCCCTCGAAGGTGAAGCGGCCGGTGTCACCGCACAGGCCGCTCGCGACCAGGGCGACCGCAGCGGCGAAGGGTCCGGGGACCACCTCGACCGGGAGTCCGGCGCCGCGCACCGAGCGGATCAGGTGGGCACCGGGGTCGGACAGTGCCGGCATGCCGGCGTCGCTCACGAGCGCCACGGTCCCGCCCGTCCGGATGCGGTCCACCAGGTCGGGGGTCCGGTCCCGTTCGACCACGGCGTCGAGGCGAAGTTGGTCGGTGGTCACCCCGGCGTGTGCGAGCAACCTCCCGGTCCGACGGGTGTCCTCGCTCGCCACCACGTCCGCCGACGCGAGCGCCTCGATCGCGCGGGGCGAGAGGTCGCCAAGGTTGCCGATCGGGGTGCCCACGACGACGAGTCGACCGGGCCGGGCCGGATCCGCAGGTGCGGTGGCTCGGGTCACCTGACGACCAGTCGCTCACCCGGGGCGACCCCCCAGGACGCGAACGATCCGGCGGCGGCCTCGAGGACGAACCGGCCACGCCGTCGCGGCCGGCTCACCCGGCGAGGCCGGAGGGTCCGCACGCCGACGACCTCGAGCTCGAGGACCCCGTCGGGGCGACGGTGACGTGGCCCGACGGAACACGCCCGGCAGAAGGCCACGTCGATGTCCCGCCGCATGCCGATCGTGTGGATCGACCACGCCTCGAGCAGCAGCACGCCCTCGTGGTCCCGGCCCAGCAGTCCCCGACCCCGGGCGACGGCCGTGCGCGCCTCCTCCACAGCGGCGAGCACCTCACCGTCCCGCAGGAGCCACGGCATGGGAGGAGCATCGCGCACGCTCCCCGCCGGACACACCGCGGGGAGGTCGCGGACCGCGGGTCCACCGGCCCGGGTCACACGTTGAACCGGAACTCCACCACGTCGCCGTCGACGACCTCGTAGTCCTTGCCCTCGAGCCGGAGGCGACCGGCGTCGCGTGCCGCCGACCAGGACCCGAGCTCGAGCAGTTCGTCCCACCGGACGACCTCGGCCCGGATGAACCCGCGCTCGAAGTCGGTGTGGATGACCCCGGCGGCCTGCGGTGCCCGGGCACCGGCACGGAAGGTCCACGCCCTGGTCTCCTTCTCGCCCGTGGTGAAGAACGTCCGCAGCCCGAGCATCCCGTAGGCGGCGTGCAGGAACGCCGGCAGCGCCCCCTCGCCCAGACCCAACTCCTCGAGCAGCTCGGAACGTGAGGCCTCGTCGAGCTGCGCAGCCTCGGCCTCGAGCTGGATCGACAGCCCCAGCACCGTGCCCCCGAACGCCGCCCGCACCGGAGCGAGCGCCGGCTCCGGATCGGCGAGCTGCGACTCGTCCAGGTTGACGAGCGCCAGGGCGGGCTTGGCGGTCAACAGGAAGAACGGCCGCAGCGCACCCAGCAGCTCCGGGGCGAGCGCCGCCCGGTAGAGGGGGGTGCCGGCGGCGAGCAGGTCGACCGCAGCGTCCATGGCGGCGACCTCGTCGGCGACGGCCGGGGCGGCCTTCGCCGCCTTGCGTCGCTTCTCGAGTTGCTTCTCGAGCGACTCCAGGTCGGCGTAGACGAGTTCCACCTCGAGCGTCCCGAGCTGCTCGACCGGATCGTCCGACCCGGGGACGTCGTGGTCGGTGAAGGCCCGCAGGACGAACACGATGGCGTCGACCTCGCGGATGTGGGCGAGGAAACGGTTGCCGAGCCCCTCGCCCTGGGCCGCACCGGCGACCAGCCCGGCGATGTCGACGAACTGCACCGACGCAGGGACGACCTGGGCGCTCCGGCTCATCTCGGCGAGCGCGTCCAGGCGGGCATCCGGCACCTTGGCCACCCCGACGTTCGGGTCGACCGTCGCGAAGGCGTACGGGGCGGCGAGCGCCCCACCTCCGGCGAGCGCGTTGTAGAGCGAGGACTTGCCCGCGTTGGGCAGCCCGACGAAGCCGAATCGTTCCACGGTCCTCCGGATCTGGGTCGATGAGCGGGCGCTCACCCTAGGTCGCGACCATCGACCTGCCCACACCGGTCGAGCAGGATCAGCCCCCCGCAGACTCCCCCGCACCCGTCGCCGGCGGTCGACCACCGGGTGCCAGGTCGTAGCGGTCCCGGACCGACGACGCGGCGCAGGCGCCACCGTCGGTTCCCGACGACTGGGCCAGTGCACGGTCGAGCAACGGGCTCGCTCCGCTGAAGACTCCCCAGGGACTCTCACACCCGGGGACCACCCAGGCGTGTGCCATCCAGCCGTTGGCGCTGGTCGACTTGCGACCTCCACGCGCGGCGCACTCCTCGGGCGTCGTGGTGGAGTCCCCGATCACGCCCGTGGGTCCGGTGCAGAGGCCGACGTGGCGGTGGTAGTGGTCGTTCGGCCCGGTGAAGCCCTGGGTCGGCTCGGCATCACCGGCGTGCCGCAGGTAGTAGCTGAGCCCGACCATCCGGGCCTCGGGCCCGTTGCCGTCGTAGAGCAGCATCTCGGGCTGCGTGATCTCGAACCGGTCGTCGACGAGTGAGAACTTCATGTAGTGCGCGGCGATCCCGGGAACGTAGGTGGTCACGCGCACCCATCCGCCGGCCACGGCGTCCGCAGCCGTCGGGTACGACAACGCGGTCTCCCGGGCGAGGGCCAGCTCCTCGGCGAGGCGGATGCACTCCGATGGGTCGACCATCGCCGTCCACGGCTGCGGACCGGCGTGCCCGCCGTGGCCACCGTTGTCGTCGGGCGCAGCGGTGTCCACGGCGTGTCCGCCGTGTGCTCCGTGGCCGGCACCGGAGGTCCGACCGGACCAGTCGACCCACGCCTGGTAGTCCTCCTCGCTCGCATCGGCGAGTGCGACGACGAGGTTGGCCGCAGCGACCTCGCCCCCGCCGGCCAGCGACGTCGCCGAGACGAGCCGGTCCAACCCGGGAGATCCCCGCCCCTGGTAGGGATCGGTCACCACCTGCTCCGTCATCCCGGGCGCGTGCACGTCCATCGCCCCACCTGCGCGGGTGTCGACGCCCATCCGGGCGGCGTCGGACCAGTACGAGCCGGGATTGAAGCCCAGGTCGCACCGGGCGGCGTCGATCGCCGCCATCTCGGCCTGGTGCGCAGCGACGTCGTCGTGGCCGACGGTGCCGTGGTCGTGGGCCGCTCCCGAGTGTCCGCTGGGCGTCGCGATGGCGGTGGTGGCGAGTCCCAACGCCGCCACGGCCACCACCGACGGCACCACCAACCCGGTGCGGACCGGCCGGCGGAGCAGGATCGTCGCCAGGGCGACGACCACGGCCGCGACCTCGAGTCCGGCCGTGACGGCACCCACGGCGTCGACCGACTCGACGGTCCCGGCGTGGGCTCCGAACGGGAGTCCCACGTTGACGCTCGCCAACCACGTGGTCACGACCACGGCGCTCAGCGCCGCAGCGGCGACCCGCCACGGCGTTGACCCACGCCCGAGCACGAGCACGAGGGCCAGACCGACCTGCGCCCACCCGACCAGGGCGAAGAGGAGCGGATCCAACCACACACCGGGCCCGGTGTGCGCCGGGACCAGCGCCAGGTGGACGACACCTGCGGCCGCGAGCAACCCGGCCAGGACCACGTCGAGTCCACCCGGCACTCCCGGACCGGTCCGCTCCGCCCGGCCGGGGTCACCGCTGCCCAGGTGCACCTGATCGTTCGTCACCGGCCACCCCCCCCTGTGCGACCAGAGCGACCCCTCGGATCGCCAGGTCGTCAGGACTGTAGTGGAGCCCGGTTGGAGCGACGCCCCCGGGGACCGGTAGCGTCTGGTCCATGTCCAAGCGGACCCAGAAGAAGAAGCACAACGCGCGCACCAAGAAGGCCAACCACGGCCGCAAGCCGAACCTCGGCCGCAACTCCTGATTCCGCTCCCCGGGACGGCGGGTTCCGGGATGTGTTCGGCCGCTCCAGTGGTTGCACGTGTCGGTGACCGAGCGACCTGACCTCTGTTGGTTCCGACGGGACCTCAGGGTCGCCGACCAGCCGGCGCTGGTCTCCCCGGAGGGACGACCGGTGGTGGCGCTCTTCGTCGTCGACGAGCGCCCGCTGTCGACCGCCGGCCCTCGGCGGGTGCAGCTGCTCGCCGCCCACCTGCGGGAGCTCGACGCCCGGCTCCGGGACGCGGGCGGTGGCCTGCGCGTGGAGCGGGGGGACCCGACCGTGGTGGTCCCACGCCTCGCCGCCGAACTCGGCGTGCACACGGTGCGCTGGAACGGCGACGTCTCGGCCTACAGCCAGCGGCGTGACCGACTCGTGGCACACGAACTCGAGCGACTCGGCATCGGCACCGAGGTCCACTGGGGCACCCTCGTCCACGCGCCGGGGTCGGTGGTCGCCCGGTCGACCGGTCAGGTCCAGCGGGTCTTCACCCCGTTCTCGAAGGTGTGGTCCTCCACCTCTCCGACCCCGTGGCCGACCGGGCCGGTCCGGGTCGCCGCTCCACCGGAGGACGGGATCCCCGTCACCCTCGCGCTCGGCGTCACCGGGGACGCGGCCACCGGGCTCCCCGCCGCCGGTGAGGTCGCTGCGGAGGAGCGTCTCGCGGCCTGGCTCGAGCGCGTCGACGACTACGAGTCCAGCCGGGACCTCCCGGCCGACGACGTCGGCACCTCGCACCTGTCGGCAGACCTGCGATTCGGCACCGTGTCGCCCCGGCACGTGCTCGACGTGGTCGGGACCGGTACGCCTGGACGTGCGGCCTTCGTCCGCCAGCTGGCGTGGCGCGACTGGTACGCCCACCTGCTCGCGGAGCAGCCCCGGTTGGCCCACGCCGCCATGAAGCCCCACTTCGACGAGGTGGCGTGGCGAGACGACCCCGAGGCATTCGCTGCGTGGTGCGACGGGAGGACCGGCTACCCCATCGTCGACGCCGGCATGCGCCAACTGGCGGCGACCGGGTGGATGCACAACCGGGTGCGCATGATCACGGCCTCGTTCCTGGTGAAGGACCTGCTGGTGGACTGGCGACTCGGCGAGGCCCACTTCCGCCGGGAGCTGCTCGACGCCGAGGTCAGCCAGAACGCCGGGAACTGGCAGTGGGTCGCCGGGACGGGCCCGGACGCGGCCCCGTACTTCCGCATCTTCAACCCACTCACCCAGGCGCGCCGCTTCGACCCGGACGGCGAGTACGTGCGCCGGTGGGTCCCCGAGCTCGCCGGACTGGCGGGGCGACGGGTCCACGCCCCGTGGGAGCTCCCACCGCTCGACCTCGAGGTCGCCGGGGTGACGCTCGGTGCCGACTACCCCTGGCCGATCGTCGACCACGCCGAGGCGAGGGAGCGCACCCTGGCCGCGTACGCCGCAGCGGCACCCCCGGCCCGGGGCGGTTGAACCCCGTTCAGGACCCGGCGGTGAGACGCACGCCGCCGAGCGCAGCCTCGCCCGGAGCCGCCGCACCCTGCGCGGCCACCTCGGTGAGGATCTCGTCGGCCGGTGCGGGCCGCCGGAGCAGGTAGCCCTGGGCGTAGCGGCAGCCCAGGGCCGTAACCGCGTCGAGCTCCGACTGTCGCTCGACGCCCTCGACCACCACGTCGAGTCCCACGGCCTCGACGAACTTCACCGCCGCCGCCAGCACGCTGTAGTCCCGGTAGTCCCCACCGCCGAGACCCGACACGAACTCCCGGTCGAGCTTGACGACGTCGAGGGGAAGCCTGCCGAGCCGGACGAGTGAGGAGTACCCGGTCCCGAAGTCGTCCATGGCGATCCGCGTCCCCGCGTCGCGCAACTGCCGGAGCGCGCCGCCCACCTCGTCGGCCTCGAGCAGGTCACCCTCGCTCAACTCGAGGACCACCGAGCGGGCGGGCAGGGACCGCTCCTCGAGCTGCGCCACGAACCACGAGGGGAACTCCGGGTCGCGGAGCTGGACCCGGGCGATGTTGATCCACATCGTCAGCTCGCCGCCGTGCTCCCGCCGGTGGGCCGCGAGCGCATCGAGCGCGGTGGCGATCACGGACCGACCGAGCTCCGGCATGAGCCCGTTCTCGTGGGCCACACCCAGGAACGCAGCCGGGGACAGGAGTTGGCCGTCACGCTGCCAGCGCACCAGCGCCTCGACGCCACACCAGCGCTGGGTCGCGAGCTCGACGATCGGCTGGAGGTGGACGACGAGCTCGCCGCGCTCGATCGCCCGCCGGAGCCCCGTGTCGATCTCGAGCCGCTCGGCGAGGTCCGCCTCGAGCACCTCGTCGTAGGTCACGACCCGGACGTGGGGATCCGCCTTCGCCCGGTACATGGCGACGTCGGAGTTGCGGAGCAACCATTCCGCCTCGCGGACAGAGTCCGAGGACACGGCCACACCCAGGCTGCCGGACACGAAGACCTCGGCACCGTCGATCAGGAAGGCACCCTCGAGCGCCGCTGCCATCGCAGCAGCCACCGATTCGGCACGCCCGCCGGCATCCCGGCCCACGCAGAGCGCCACGAACTCGTCGCCACCGAGACGGGCGACCGTGACGTCCTCACCGGCGGCGACGGAGGACAGCCGCTGGGCGACGGCGCGCAGGAGCAGGTCGCCGCTGCGGTGGCCCAGCGTGTCGTTGACGAGCTTGAAACGGTCGAGGTCGCAGAACACCATGGCGACCTCGCCCGCAGCCGGCTCCCGGTCGGAGAGTTCCCGTCCCACCTGCTCGAGCAGGAACGCCCGGTTGGGCATGCCCGTGAGCGGGTCGTGGGACGCCCGGAACTGGAGGTGCTCCGCAGCGATCGCCCGGTCGAGGACGAGCGCGATCAGATCGGCGCACCGACGGGCCACGGCCGGATCCACGTGGGAATCGCGCACGACGGGTGCGGCCGGCGTCGCTGCGGACCCATCCGGGACGACGCACATCTCGAGCGTTCCCAGGTCCTCGCCACCGGTCACCCCGACCGACCACCGGGCCTCGACCTCCGACGGCCCGCCGCCGGCGCACGGCGCACCGCGGCGGTACGTGACCGCAGGCAGCAGACCCGTCAGGTCGGCGCGGTCGGAGCGCACGAACCGGAGGCACCGACCCATGAGCTCGTGGCCGAGGTCGAGCACCTCGACGACGAGCAGGTCCGTCGACCGACCCTCGACGATCCCGGCGAGGATCTCCGCCTCGCCTCGTTCGAGCACTGCGGCCCGCTCGAGCGCCTCGCGGTCGCTGCGGATGCGGCGGCGGGCCTGGGCGTAGCGTCGACGGACCTCCCGGCCGGCGCTGGTGAGCAGGACCAGGAGCGAGACCGCAGCGATCACCAGCAGGAGCGCTCCTCGCTGCTGGTCGGTGCTGTGGTCGTGGAACTTCGACCGGACGCTGGAGTCGGTGAGCCCCTGGTACACGCTCGCCAGCTGGGACGCCTCCTCCTCGAACCGATCGATGACCGGTCGGAGCCCCTCCGACTGGGCCGCCCGCTCCTCGGGACCCGGTGTCCCGGACGGCAACCCGGCGAGGACCGTGTCGAGCTGAGCGAGCGCCTCCTGGTACTCCGTCCCGGCGATCCCGATGCCGTTCCGGCCGACCGGGTCGAGGACGTCGAGTCGCCGCTCGAGCAGTGCCCGCTGGATCTGGACGTCCCGGCGTGACGCCTCGCCGAGCAGCCACTGCTCCACGCGATTGGCCAGCACCAGTGACTCCCGCTGCGTGTACACGGCGATGCCGGCCGCGGAGTCCGTGGCCTCGACCCGTTGCGATGCTTCACTGTCTCTCGAGGCCGAGACGATGGAGTTCACCACCAGTCCGACCAGACTGACGAGGAACACCACGACCGCCGCGACCTGGACCAAGGTGAAGCGCCACCTGATCGAGTCGGCGTCACCGGCGCCGGGCGCGCCGGTGGACGACCGATCCACAGCGGATCGGTCGGAGCCCTGGTTCACACGGCCTCGATCCGCTCGAGGCTCCAGTTCCAGGCGTCGAGGTTGGTCGAGCTCGGAGTCCCGTCGGGGATCACGATGCGGATCGGGCCGCCCCGGTCGATCGGGATGTCACCGCCGCCCTGCCGCACGGCGATGATGGCGTCGGACCCGGTGAACACGCTGGCCGGGGCATCGAACGCGTAGTCGTTCAGGGCGACCGTGTCGACCACTGCGTCGCCGGTGATGCCGGCGGTGGCGAACAGCTGCGCCATGGGGACGCCACTGAACTCGATCCGCTGCTTCACGAACGGTTCGTCGACGCTGATGGTCGTGGTGGCGAGCTCCCGGAGCTGGTCCATGGTGTAGGTCTGCGACCCCGCGGGACCCGTGACGGTGAGCACCACCTCGTCGGGACCGGGCGGGTCGACCTGGAGCGCCTCGCCGTAGGGGTTCTCGGTCGTCGAGGGCGCCTCGGCGGCGGCCGTGGTGGTGGTCGTCTCCGTCGAGCCACCCCCGCACGCCGTCGATCCGACTGCCACGACGACGAGCAGTGCAACGACCCCGACCGTTCGCTGAACCACGTTCAACCGCCCACGACCACGCTGCTCGAACGGATCCACCGACACCACCTGTGCACCTCCAAGCGCCGACCCCAGCAGTCGGCGACTCACGGAGTGTAGTCCACCCGTCACCCTCCATGAGCACCGCGTGGGCCGGGTCCCGCCGACCGGCCGAGACGGGCAGCAGGCGGTGGCCGCCTCGTGGTTACCCGCGGGTAACCTCGGCGCATGACCGACTACCGAGCTCCAGTCCGAGACGCCCTCTTCACCCTCCGCCAGGTCGGGATGCTCGACGAGCTGACCAAGACCGCCAGGTTCGCCCACGTGGACTCGGAGACCGCCGCCTCGGTGCTCGAGGAGTACGGCCGGTTCATGCAGGAGGTCTTCGGGCCGACCAACGCCATCGGGGATCGCACCGGTCTGCAGTGGTCGCCCGAGGGCGTCCACGTGCCCGACGAACTCACCCGCGCCTACCAGAAGTTCGTCGAGGCGGGTTGGCAGGGCCTGAACGCCGAGGAGGCCTACGGCGGCGCCGGGTTCCCCGAGGCCGTGTTCGTCCTCGGTGCCGAGTTCATGATCGCAGCCAACGGCGCGCTGTCGATGTGCCCCGGGCTCACCACCGGCGCCATCGAGTGCCTGCAGGAGTGGGGCAGCGAGGAACAGAAGGAGGTGTACCTCCGCAAGCTCGTGACCGGCGAGTGGACCGGCACCATGAACCTGACCGAGCCGCAGGCGGGGTCCGACGTCGGCCTGGCCACGACCAAGGCGGTCCCGCAGGACGACGGCACGTACCTGATCACCGGCACCAAGATCTACATCTCCTTCGGCGAGCACGACATGGCCGAGAACATCGTCCACCTGGTCCTGGCGCGCACACCGGACGCACCTCCCGGCACCAAGGGCATCTCCCTGTTCATCGTGCCGAAGTTCCTGGTGAACACCGACGGTTCGCTCGGGGAGCGCAACGACGTCCGCTGCGTGTCGATCGAGCACAAGATGGGCATCCACGCGTCGCCCACCTGCGTGCTCAGCTACGGGGACGACGGCGGCGCCGTCGGTTTCCTCGTCGGCGAGGAGGGCCAGGGCATGCGGGCGATGTTCACCATGATGAACTCGGCCCGCATCGCCGTCGGCGTGCAGGGGGTCGGCCTGAGCGAGGTCGCCTACCAGCAGGCGTGGCAGTACGCCCAGGACCGGCGACAGGGCCGCGAGATCGGAGCGGCGTCCAAGGACCCGGCACCGATCATCGTCCACCCGGACGTCCGGCGGATGCTCCTCTCCATGCGCAGCCACATCGAGGCCATGCGGGCGCTCGCCGTCTACAACGCCGCTGCGCTCGACCTGTCCCGCGCGCTCGACGGCGACGACGCCGAACGGTGGCGGGAGTTCGCCGAGCTGCTGACTCCGGTCACCAAGGCCTGGTGCACCGACGTCGGGTGCGAGGTCACCTCGACCGCGATCCAGATCTACGGCGGCATGGGCTACATCGAGGAGAGCGGCGTGGCCCAGTACTTCCGGGACGCCCGGATCGCCCCGATCTACGAGGGGACCAACGGCATCCAGGCGATGGACCTGGTCGGACGCAAGCTGCCGATGCGCATGGGCGGGGTCGTGAACGACTTCATCGCCGAGATCCGCCGCACCGACGACCGACTCGAGGCCGCCGGTGAGGACTTCGCCGTGATCCGGGCCAACCTGACCGGGGCCGTGGACGCCCTCGTCGAGGCGACCGAGTGGATCATGACCAACGGTCTGGCCGACCCGAAGCAGGCGCTCGCCGGCGCCACCCCGTACCTCACGATGTTCGGCCAGGTGACGGGCGGCTGGCTGCTGGCCCGGTTGGCGCTCGCCGCCCACGAGGAGCTGGAGGCCGGATCGGGGGACACGGAGTTCCTGGCCGCCAAGGTCGTCACCGCCCGCTTCTACGCCGAGCACCACCTCCCCCGGGTGGCGGGCCTGCTGGGGTCGGTGCGCGCCGGCGCCGACGACCTGTACGCCGTCGACGTCGCCGGACTGGCGTCGAGCTGAGCCCGGGCGCCGGCCCCTGGCGCAGGCGTCGACCGGTACCCTGAGCGACACATGCTCGACCACGTCTTCACCGACGCCATCGGGGCGCTGCGGGACGCACTCGAGCAGGCGATGCTCGAGCGGCAGGCCTTCGAGGAGCGCTTCCAGTCCGACGTGCTGCTCGGTGACCTCACCTGGGAGACGAGCTACGGCCTGCCGGGAGAGGGCAACCCACCCCGGGTCCGGGCCGACCTGACGCTGGACTGGCCGACCTGGTCCCAGACGGCCTACCGGTCCTGGTACATCGAGGAGGACCTGCCGGAGCTCCCGCGGATCGACATCGAGGTCGTCCTGCGGATCCAGCGGCTCGCTGCGCCGCCCGACCCCAGGAAGGTGCTGGACGCGCTCTCACCCGAGAGCCCGGCCATCGGCGGTGAGCGGCTGCGGCGCTCCGGCCCCACGGTCGAGGCCGTCTCGAACGACGACCTGACCGAGACCGAGCACGCCATCGAGGTCACCTACGACGGCAGCTACGAACTCGACGAGACGACCCTGGCCGACGGTTCGGCGCTCGACGACCACTTCTCGGCGATGGGGGGCTGGATCACGTCGACCCTCGTCCGGCTCGGCGACCTGCAGTTCGAGTTCCTCCCGCCCCTCGAGCGGGGCGAGACGTGACCGCGGAACTCGTCGACGACGTGCTCCTGTGCGAGCGGGGCGATGGTCACGCCGTCGTCACGCTCCACCGGCCACACGCCCGCAACGCCCTGGACCGGGCCCTGCGCGGCGCGCTGCACCGCACCATGCGCGCGCTCGACGACGACGAGTCGGTCCGGGCCGTGGTGCTCACCGGGACGGACCCGGCGTTCTGCGCAGGACTCGACCTCGTCGAGCTGTCACAGGCCCCGGACGCACTCGACGCCGGATTCTCCGACCGGAGCGACTTCCGCCGGCCGATCCCGCGCATGACCACACCGGTCATCGGCGCCGTGAACGGCGTGGCGGTGACGGGCGGCTTCGAGCTGGCCCTGGCGTGTGACTTCCTGGTGGCCTCGGACCGGGCGCGGTTCGCCGACACGCACACCCGGGTGGGGATCATGCCGGGCTGGGGGATGACGGTGCTGCTGCCGCGGGCCGTGGGGCTCCGGCGTGCCGTCGAGCTGTCGACCACCGGGAACTTCCTGGACGCTGCGACGGCACTCGACTGGGGCCTGGTCAACCACGTTGTCCCGCACGACGACCTGCTCCCCTTCGTTCGGTCGCTGGCCGCGGACGTCGCCGGGAACGATCCCGACGGGGTGCGCCAACTGCTCACGACCTACCGCGAGGGCGCGAGGGTCGGACTCGACGAGGCGTTCGAGGTGGAGCAGCGGGCGAGTCGGGACTGGCTCGCCCGGCGCGACGCGAGCGACTTCGACGCGCGGCGCCGAGCCGTGGTCGAACGGGGCCGGAACCAGACCACGCCGCCGGCCGACCCGACCGATTCGGACGACCCGGTCACCGACTGACCCGCCGACCGGGGTCTCGGGGGAGGGCTCGGCGGCCGGATCGAGCGACCGGAACGACCGGCCGGAACGACCGGTCTCGGACTCAGATCGCCTCGGGCCGGGGAGGCAGGTCGTCGAACTCCGGTTCCCGACCCTCGCTCTTGGCGGCGAACTCCTCCATCATGTCGCCGGCCTGGAACATCCCGGACTGCCACCCGGCGATGTAGCGCAACGAGTCGGCCACCGAGTGGTCCCGCGTGTAGTTGAGCACCTCCTTGGTGCCCCAGATGGCGAGCGGTGAGTGCCGGGCGATCCGGCCCGCCACGTCGAGCACTCCCTCGACCAAGGCGTCGTGGTCCGGGTAGATGCGGTTGACGAGCCCGCACTCGAGCGCTCGTGACGCCGGCATGCGGTCGCCCGTGTACGCGTACTCACGGGCGACGCCCTCGGGGATCAGCTTCGGCAGGCGCTGCAGCGTCCCGACGTCGGCGGTCATGCCGATGTTGATCTCCTGGATGCAGAAGAACGCATCCTCGGTGCAGTAGCGGGCGTCAGCGGCCGTCACCATGTCGACCGCACCGCCGATGCACCCGCCCTGCACGGCGGCGAGCACCGGGAACCGGGCTGACTCGAACACGGAGAACGACTCCTGCAGCTGCTGGACCAGCATCCACACCACCGACCGACGACGGCCCTCCTCACGGGAGGTCGACCCGGCACCGAGGCCGTCGGTCCCGGTGAAGACCGACAGGTCCATCCCGGCGCTGAAGTGCCGACCGGTGGAGGAGACGACGAGTGCCCGCACCGTGCCGCGACGGTCGAGGTCCCGGACGATCTCGGGCAGCTCGGTCCAGAACGCCGGGACCATGGTGTTCAACTCGTCCGGCCGGTCCAGGCGCAGGTGGGCCACGTGGTCGGAGACGTCGAGGGCGAAGCAGTCGGTCACGCCGGGAGGGTACCGGACCTCGTGCCCCGCGACCGGTGCGGATCGCTACGCTCCGCAGGTCGTGGTCACCAGCGAGCGGAGGAGCACCGAGTGAGCGGACGACTCCCACTGCGGCTCGACGACACGGTCCGGCCGATCCACTACGACCTCGACCTCGACGTGGACCTCGAGGGCGGCACGTGGGTCGGTCACACCGACGTCACGGTGCTCGTGACCACTTCCACCGACCACATCCGGCTCCACTCGGTCGACCTGGTGGTGACCGAGGCGACGGTACGTACCTCGACCGGTGACGAGCACCCGCTGGAGGTGCGGTACCACCCCGAGGACGAGCAGCTGGTCCTGCTCCCACCGGCACCGCTCGAACAGGGGCAGGCCTGGATCCACCTCCGGACCGAGGGGGTGCTCGGCGATGCGCTGGTCGGCCTGTACCGGTCCACCTTCGTCGACGACGACGGCGGGGAGCACGCGCTCGCCGTCACCCAGTTCGAGTCGACCCACGCACGACGGGCCTTCCCGTGCTTCGACGAACCGCACCTCAAGGCGAGCTTCGCCGTCTCGGTCGTGGCCGACGCCGACCACCTGGTCGTCAGCAACGCTCCCGAACGGGAGCGCGTCGACCTGGGAGGCGGCCGGGTGCGCACCACGTTCGAGCCGACCATCACCATGTCGACCTACCTGGTCGCCGTCGTGGTCGGTCCGCTCGAGGCAACACCCCCGCGGGCGAGCCGGAGTCGGGCGGCGACTCCGCTGCGGATCATCCACCCGCCGGGACGAGGGCACCTGAGTGCGTTCGCGCTCGACGTCGCGGACCACGCGCTCGGGTTCCTCGAGGACTACTACGACCTGCCCTACCCGGGCGAGAAGCTCGACCTGGTCGCCGTCCCCGACTTCGCGTTCGGGGCCATGGAGAACCTCGGCTGTGTGACCTTCCGGGAGGTCCTGCTCCTGATCGACCCGGACGACTCGACCCAGGCCGACCAGCAGCGGGTCGCCGACGTGGTCAACCACGAGATCGCCCACATGTGGTTCGGCGACCTGGTGACCATGCGGTGGTGGAACGGGCTGTGGCTGAACGAGGCGTTCGCCACGTTCATGGAGGTGACGGCCAGCGACGCCTTCCGGCCAGCGTGGGACTGCTGGACCGGATTCGGACTGCTGCGGTCCGGGGCCTTCGACACCGATGCGCTCGAGTCGACCCGCCCGATCGAGTACCCGGTGCACACCCCGGCCGACGCCGAGGGGATGTTCGACGTGCTGACCTACGAGAAGGGCTGCTCGGTCGTGCGCATGCTCGAGCAGTACCTCGGCGCCGAGGAGTTCCGGCGAGGTGTCCGCCGGTACCTGATGGAGCACCTGGGCGGGTCGACCGAGACGACCGACCTCTGGGACTCGATCGAGGACACCACCGGTCAGCCGGTCCGGCGGCTGATGGACGCCTGGATCCTCCGACCGGGACACCCCGAGATCCTCGTGGAGGAGACCTCCACCGGAGTGCGCATCGACCAGCGCCGGGCCGCCTACCGTCCCGAGCTGCGCGCCGAGGTGCCCCGGCCGGTGCCGCTGCGCATCACCACGTCGGTGCGCGGTGTGGTGCGGACGCAGTCACTGCTGCTCGAGGAGCCCGTCGAACTCGACCTCGGCGGGCCACCGGACTGGGTGCAGCCCAACACCGACGGATCGGGGTTCTTCCGCACCTCCCTCGAACCCGCTGCGGCCCTGCGTCTGGCCGCAGCGGGCCGGCCGGCGCTGGAACGCTTCACCCTGCTCGACGACACCTGGGCCGGGGTCGTCGCCGGGACGGCCGGTGCCGACCTGCTGCTCGACCTCGTCACGATGATCGCCGGCGTCGAGGACGATCCGAGCGTCTGGCGGCGACTGGCGGCGGTGCTGGGTGACCTCGACCACCTCTCGGCCCCGGGCGGACACGAGCGGGCCCGGACGGTCGCCCGCAGCGTCGCAACCGAACGGCTCCGGCGGATCGCCGACGCCGTCAACACGGGCGGCGAGCCCACCGACGAGCAGGTGCGCAGCGTGCGGAGCATCGCGTTCGCACTCGCCGGAGGGACCGGCGCCGACCCCGAGGTCCGGGACGCGGCGCGTTCGTTGTTCGGCGAGGGCGTCGGCGACCCCCAACTGCGGTCCGCTGCCGCAGACGTGGTCGCCCGGGTGGCGACCGCCGAGGAGCACCGGGAACTGGAGCGTCGCTGGAGGACGGCGGCCAACCCACAGGACGAGATCCGCTACCTCCATCACCTCGCCGACACCCCCCGTCCCGAGGACCTCGAGCGGACCATCGCCCTGGTGTTCGACGACGTGCGTCCACAGGACCGGCCCTACGTGCTGCGTCGGGCACTGCGCCACCCCACGCTGGGCCACCTGGCCTGGGATGCCGTGTCCCGGCGATGGGACGACGTCCTCGAGGGATGCTCCGCCACGGCGGTCGGCCGGATGCTCGAGGGCCTGACCTCCTGCACCGACCGCGCGCTCGCCGAACGGATCGAGGCGCACCTCCGGGCAGCTCACCGCGACGAACCCACGCGGGCCGTGGAACAGCACCTCGAACGCATGTGGGTCAACGTCGAGGCCGCCGAGCGACTCCGACGGGACGGCTGAGTCCGCCGCTCCGACCTCAGCCGAGCGCCCCGCCACGAGCGAGGTACTCGGTCGCCGTGGCGACGTGCAGGGCCACGCCGGCGGCGAGCGCGCCCTCGTCGAGCCGCATGCGGTCCGAGTGGCACGCCGGCGCCGACGACGGGTCCCGCAGGTCCGGTGGACACACCCCGAGGAAACACATCGCTCCGGGGACGCCCTGGAGGATGTAGGAGAAGTCCTCGGCACCCATGAGCGGACTCGGGAGTTCGACCACCGAACGTTCCCCCACCACGGACCTCGCAACGGACGCCTGGAACGCCGCCGCCCGGTGGTCGTTGACCGTCACCGGGTAGCCGCCGTCGAGTCGGCGCACCTCGGCGGCGCAGCCGTGCGCTGCCGACACCCCCTCGGCGACGCGAGACAACTGCTCGAACACCGTCCGTCGGGTCGACTCGCTCACGGTCCGCACCGTCCCGAGCAGCGAGGCCCGCTCGGGGATCACGTTGTGGGTGGTGCCGGCCCGGATCCTGCTGACGCCCACGACCGCCGGATCGAACGCCGGGACCGTCCGGGTGACCATGGTCTGGAGGGCGAGGACGACCTCGCACGCCACCGGCACGGGGTCCACCGCCCAGTGCGGCGTCGAGGCGTGGCCGCCCCGACCCAGCACGTCGATCTCGAACTCGTCGGACGAGGCCAGGATCGGACCTGGCCGCCACGCCACCCAGCCCGAGGCCAGGTTGGGTCCGACGTGGAGGGCGAAGGCAGCCCCGACCCCGTCGAGGACCCCGTCGGCGACCGCGTGGGTGGCACCGGCGTGGCCCTCCTCGCCGGGCTGGAACAGGAATCGCACCCGACCCCCGAGCCGACCACGGCGCGAGGCGAGCACCTGCGCCGCCCCGACGAGCATGGCGGTGTGGGCGTCGTGTCCGCACGCGTGCATGCGCCCCGGCTCCCGACTCGAGAACGGCTCACCCGAGTGCTCCTCGAGCGGCAGCGCGTCCATGTCGGCGCGCAGGAGCACCGTCGGTCCGTCGCCGCCGTCCAGGTCGGCCACCACCGACGAGCACGACGACCCCGTCGTGACCGTGAGCCCCAGTCCCTCGAGCGACTCGAGGACCGCCTCCTGGGTGCGCGGCAGGTCGAGACCGAGTTCCGGGTGCTCGTGGATCCGGCGCCGGAGCGCGACGACGTCGTCCACGACGTCGTCCACCGAGCGCTCGGCGAGATCGCTCACAGCGCCACCAGCCCGAGCACCAGACCGATCTGACCCAGGTGGTAGGTGGTGATGATCGCCATCCGGCTCTGGGGGAACTCACCCACGAAGCGGCTCCAGCCGATGCACGCATCCGACAGGTAGAACAGGAGCGCTCCGGCGATGGCGAAGGGGATCGTCGTCCCGATCGCAGCGGCGACCATGACCGAGATCGCCGTGATGTAGGCCGCCACCGGCACGGTGAGGCGGCGGTCGGTGCGCCCTGCCGCCTGCACGACGATCCGGCCGACGAAGGCGCCGCAGAGCACGACGAACACCGCGCCGAGCACCGTCGCCGTCGGCTCGAGGCCGAGGTTGACCAGCGCGGCGATGTAGCAGAGGTGGCCGAGGAGGAACGACGCCAGTCCGGGGACGAACAGGTCGTCGAGCATCAGGAACACATCACCGGCGAGTGAGCAGACCAGGCCGGCCACGAGCCACCACCGGGCCGCCTCCGACGCCGGGTCGGACAGGGCCACCGCTGCTGCGATCAGGACCACCATCGTGAGCGGCTTGAACACGTACTCGACCGGACGACGAGCGGTGGCGACCGCCCACCAGTCGGCGACGGCGACCACCAGTGTCGCGGCGATGAGCCACCAGAAGACGCTCATGTGAACAGCTCCTCGATCGGGGCCCAGTCGAGCGACTCGGCGAGCCGCATGCGGGCCTGCACGACGTGGCGGGGCCGGTTGACGCCCAGGACGCCGGTGCAGCGGTCACCGCGCCGGAACGCGACGGCGAACCGGTGCTCCTCGAGGGAACCCTCGAGGACGTGCACCTCGTCGGCGGCCGACGGGCGGCCGGCCATCTGGAGCTTCCGGTCGTACTGGTCCGACCAGAACCACGGGACGCTCCCGAACGGCGCACCCGGACCGTCACCAGCGAGCAGGCGACGACCGGCGGCGGCACCGTGCTCGATCGCGTGCTCCCACTGCTCGACACGCATGCGCTCACCGAAGTGCGGATTGAACCACTCGGCCACGTCACCGGCCGCCACCACTCCGGGTGCCGCCAGACAGGTCTCGTCGCAGGTCACACCGTTGCCGAGCGGCACCCCGGACCCCTCGAGCCATCCGGTACCCGGCACCACCCCGATGCCGACCACGACGACCTCGGCGGGGATCGAGGTCCCGTCGGCGAGCCGGACCGCCCGGACACGACCGTCCGCACCGTCGAGCCCCTCGACACCCACCCCCAGCCGCACGTCCACACCGTGGGCGCGGTGCAGGTCGGCGACGAACGATCCCACCTGCACGGGCAGCACCCGCACCATCGGTGCCGGAGCGCCCTCGAGCAGGGTCACCTCGAGGCCGAGCTCACGGCACGTCGCGGCCACCTCGGCACCGATGAACCCGGCACCGACGACGACGACCCGATCGGGCCCCCGGTCCAGGTCGGCCCGGAGTGCCAGACAGTCGTCCATCGTCCGCAGCACGTGGACCCCGGCGAGCGTCGGACCGGGGAGCGCCCGAGGTGCTGCGCCCGTCGCCACGACGACCCCCGATGCCCGCAGCTCGGTACCCGTCGCGCAGCGCAGTTGCAGCGATGCGGCGTCGAACGAGTCGACCCGGGTCCCCCAACGGACCTCGACGTCCAGCTCGTCGAGTCGCGCCGCGAGCGGCTGACGGGCCGCCTCCGGCTCCATGGACCCGGCGAGGACCTGCTTGGACAACGGCGGGCGGTCGCTCGGCAGCGACGGCGCCGACTCGAGCAGCACGACGTCACCGTCGTGACCCCCGGCACGGAGTGCGTCGATCGCGCTCAGACCGGCGAGCGACGCACCGACGACGACGACAGGATCCAAGCCCGTGAACTCCCCGCAGGCCGTCCGCCGCCGACCGGGTCAGTCCTCGACCGTGATGGCCTGCTTGGGGCAGCGCCGCGCCGCCTCGGTGACCTGCTCGCGCAGCTCCTCCGGCGGCTCCTCCTGGAGGACGTAGAGGAAGTCGTCGTCGCGCACCTCGAAGACCTCGGGCGCGATCCCCATGCACACGGCGTTCGACTCGCACAGATCGAAGTTGACGACGACCTTCATCCGGACCCTCCTCGGCTCGCAGGTCGGACGGCAGGTCCCGCCGACCCCGAGACCCTACCCGAGGGCGGCCGCCGGACACCGAGGCGGCGACCGCGGTCACGGTGCCGATCCCTCCGGAGCGTCCCGACCCCGCTGCAGCGAGTCGAACCCTCAGAAGATCGTGTAGCCGCCGTCGACGACGACCGAGTCGCCGGTGTGGAAGGTCAACGTCGGGTCCGAGAGGAACACCGCCGCAGCGCCGTAGTCCTCGGGGACGCCCCACCGCCGAACCGGGGTCCGGGCCGTGGTCGCCGAGGTGAACTTCTCCCAGCCGAGCAACGGTTCGGTCATCTCGGTCTCGGTCCACCCGGGGAGCAGGGAGTTGGCACGGATCCCGTGGCGAGCGAACTCGACGGCGAGGCCCCGCACCAGGGCGAGCAGTCCGGTCTTGGACACCGAGTACGCCTGGTTGCCGGCCGCACCGTGGATCGCCGAGGTCGACGACACGGCGACGAGCGCGCCCCCGCCGCCGCGCTCGACCATGTGCCGCGTCGCCGCCCTGAAGCACAGGAACGCACCGTCGAGGTTGACCGCCATCACCCGGCGCCACCCCTCGAGCGTCTGGTCGAGCATGGCCGCCGCACCGCCCACGCCGGCGTTGGCGATCATCGTGTCGACCCGGCCGAACCGGTCGAGCGTCGCCGCCATCGCCGCCTCGACCTGCGACTCCTCGGCGACGTCGACGATCTCGGACCCGGCCGTACCGCCGAGCGACTCGAGCTCCGCGACGGCTGCGTCGTTGCGGTCGCCACGACGACCCCAGACCGACACCGTCGCCCCCGCGCCCACCAGGGCCCGGGCCATGCCGAGCCCGATCCCGGCGTTGCCGCCGGTCACCACCACGACTCGATCGCTCAGGTCGAACACGTCACCCCCCGACCGGCCGCCTCAGGTCCGGCGACCTGCGCCCCGGCGAGGCGGCAGCGTACCGGCTGCGGGTAGGGTCCACCGGCGTGACCGGTGGTGCGACGTCAGGGCTCGATCCCACCGCCGTTGACGAACTGCGCGTCCGCATCCGACAGGTGGTCGACGAGGGCGTCGCTCCCGCAGCGCAGTTCGCGCTGGCACGCCACGGCGAACTGCTCGAGTTCGAGTCGTTCGGCCTGGCGACCGACTCGACCCGGTTCGCCCTGTTCTCGTGCACCAAGGCGTGGATCGCCGGGGTCGTCTGGCAGCTCATCGGCGAGGGGTCGCTCACCCCGGAGACCCGTGTGGTGGACCTGATCCCGTCCTTCGGTTCCGCCGGGCCGTCGGCCGGGGACGTCGGACGGCTCACGCTCGCCCACGTGCTGACCCACACGGGCGGATTCCCCTACGCGCCGCTGGGCCCGCCGGCGTGGTCCGAACGGGCGACGCGTCTCGAGCGGATGTCGCGCTGGCGGCTCGACTGGGAGCCGGGCGAGCGGTTCGAGTACCACGCCAGCTCGGCCCACTGGGTGGCCGCCGAGATGATCGAGTCGGTGGCCGGCGAGGACTACCGCGACGTCGTCCGACGGAGGGTCACCGAGCCGCTCGGACTCACCGGCTTCGCCCTGGGTCCTCCGGCCGGCGACCTCGAGGACGTCGCCGAACTCGTCGCTGTCGGCGAGCCGCCGAGCGCCGAGGTGCTCGTCGAGCTCTTCGGGAGCGCGGACCTGGCGCTCCTCGGCGAGGTGACCCCGGACCTGCTGCTCGGCTTCAACGACCCCCGGGCCAGGGACGTCGGCATCCCGGGCGGCGGCGGAGTCGGCACCGCCGCCGACCTGGCCCTGCTCTACCAGGGCTTCCTCCACAACCCCGACGACCTGTGGTCACCGGAGGTCCTGCGGGACGGGACCGGCACGATCCGCTGCACGTTGCCCGACCCGATGAAGGGCGTGGCGAGCAACCGGACCCTCGGTCTGGTCGTGGCCGGGGACGACGGGTTCGCCGGACTGCGCGGCATGGGGCACACCGTGTCGCCGCGGACCTTCGGCCACAACGGCGCAGCCGGGCAGATCGCGTGGGCGGACCCGGAGTCGGGTCTGTCGTTCGGGTTCACGATCTCGGGCGTGGACCGTGACTTCGTCCGCGAGGCCCGACGCACCGCCGCACTGGCGAGCCGGGCCGGCAGCACCGTCTGAGTCGGTCCCGATCGGACCCCGACCGCAGGAGCCGACCGCACGAGCCGACCGCACGAGCCGACCGCACGAGCCGACCGCTGGGGCCGATGCCGCTCAGGTGAGGGCGATGCGCAACGTCGAGCCGTCGAGTCGCCCCTCCGCCCCGAGCGGTACGGCGAGGTTGCGGCCCCCGATGTGTCCGACGGCGAGGTCCGCGAGCACGGGTCCGTCGACCAGACCGGAGCGCTCGGTGACCACCTGGGCAGCGGTCGCGACCGGCCGGTCGAGGCGGTCGTCCTCGCAGCGGGTGAACTGTCCGTAGGCCACGGCCCCGACGACGCTCGTGGTCAGCACCTGGGTGAGCAGGCGGTCGAGCGCGTAGGGGCGCTCGTTGACGTCCTCGGTCACCAGGATGCCCGCCGAGCCGAGGGCCCACGGGGTGCCGCACAGCGCGGCGAGCACCGCCAGGTTGCCCCCGTCCACGACACCGGTCGCCGAGCCGTCGCGGATCACGGTGCCGGCGAGCACCACCTCGTCGACCCGACCGAACACCAGGTCCCGCACGCTGCGCGCCGCGTCGGTCCCGGGTCCGACCCGGCCGAGTTCGCACACGCCGATGGCGTGTGCGGTGACCCACCCCCGGGTGCTCCGGACGACCCGGTGCAGTGCCGTGGCGTCGCTGTAGCCGACGACCCACTTGGGTTCCGCCGCGACCTCGCACGCCGCAGCGGCCTCGGCGGCGATGCGGGTCAGGCCGTAGCCACCCCGAGCGCACCACACGGCACGGACCTCGTCGTCGACCAGGGCACCGGAGAGCTCCTCGGCGCGACGCGCGTCGGTCCCGGCCAGGTGGTGGTGCACGTCGTGGATGGACGGATCGACGCGCACCCGCAGACCCCACGACTCGAGCAGCGCCACACCCTCGTCCAGGCCGGGGCCGACCAGCGGACCGGACGGGGCGACGACCGCGACCAGGTCGCCCGCCCGGAGCGGCGACGGCACGATCCCGGTGGCCGGGCCGGTCGTCACCGCCTCGCCGGTGCCACCGACGGGCTCGGGCCCGCTCACCACGCAGCGGCGGCGAGGTGCGCCGTGTCGTTGAACCGCCGGACCCGCCACCGACCGTCCGCGAGGACGACCACCTCGCTGATCGAGCAGTTGTCCGAGGCGCTGAACTCGAACGCCCCGGTGCCGGTGGCCATGGCCAGGACCAGCCCGATGACCCCGCCGTGGAGCACCGCCACCACCCGGCCGTCGACGTGGGCGGCTGCGATCCGCTCCACCCCGGCCCGCACCCGGGTCCGGAACTCGTCGTCGGGCTCGGCACCGGGGATGACGTCCCAGCGTTGCGCCTCGAGCGCATGCAGGAAGACCGGGTCGCCGGAGCGAGCCCGCTCCCGGAAGCTGCCCTCCCACTCGCCGAGGTGCACCTCCCGGAGTCCGGGCACCTCGGTGACGGGGAGCCCGGTGGCAGCCACGAACGGGGCAGCCGTCTGGTGGGTCCGCCGCAGCGACGTGACGTACACCGCGTCGAACGCCGGTCCGGCTGCGTGCTCGGCGACGAGCCGCTCGGCCACGAGCCCGGCCTGGACGTGGCCGTGCGGTGCCAGATCGGGATCGGCGTGACCGTCGAGCGTGGGGTGCGGGTGATCCGGGTGCTCGGGCATCGACTCCCCGTGACGGACGAGCACGATGGTGGTGGCCCCGGGCGGGGGCGTCCACGGCTGCTGGCGGATCCCCGGCGGGGAGGGGACCTCCCGGTCGCTCACCACGACGAACCCCCCGTCCTCACCCGACGGGGACGATGCCGCACTGGTCCACCAGGTAACCGACGACCCGCTGGCCGGCGGCCTCGGCCGCCGGGTCCCGCTGCACGAGCGAGGAGACCTCGGACGCGTCGCTCGCATCGACCCCGGCGAGCCGTTCCCAGTAGCCGCTCATCACCGCGAGGTCCTCGGCCAGCTCGGGAGGAGCGACGAGCGACAGGGCGGTGACCTGCTCCGAGATCAGGTCGAAGGACTCGATCCGCGAGGCGTCGACCGTCCCGAGCACCCGGTTGAACTCCTCGGCCTGCTCGCAGAACGGTGCGGGAGCACCGGAGGGAGCAGGGACGCCGGAGGGAGCAGGGAGGCCGGAGGGGCCGGCACCGGGCGAGGGCTCCTCCGCCGCCGTCGTCGAGGGGCCGGACCCCACCTCGTTCGGCCGGTCCGACGTGGTGCACCCGGCTGCGGCCGCCGGTACTCCGAGCAGGGCCACGACGGCGATCAGCGCGATTCTGCGGCGTCGAGGCCGGGGACGACCGAGCACGCTGTTGGCCACACCCCGGAGACTAGACCGACCCCTCCGCAGCGCCGACGGCGCCGGTGAGGTGACCGAACCCACCGACCGGTAAACTGCAACGCGTTCTCGTCGCCGCAGACCCACCTGCCGGAGGATCGATGCCCACAGCGCCCGAGCACCAGCACGTCCGCGAGGTCGTCCGCTCACCGTTCCCCGTCCCCTTCGGCTGGTTCCAGGTGTGCTGGGCCACCGAGCTGGCCGTGGGCGACATCCGACCGGTCGACTACTTCGACCGGAAGCTCGTGGTGTGGCGCGACGAGGACGGCGCCCCCCACGTGAACGACGCGTTCTGTCCGCACCTCGGCGCCCACTTCGCGTTCGGCGGCTCCGTCCACGGCACCGACCTGGCCTGCCCCTTCCACGGCTGGCGCTTCGACGCAGCGGGTCGCAACACGCTCATCCCCTACTCGGAGCGCACCAACCGCAAGGCCTGCGTGCGCACCTACCCCACCGTCGAGCGCAACGGCCTGGTCATGGCGTGGTACCACCCGCTCGGTGAGCCCCCGGCCTGGGAGATCCCCGTCGTGCCCGAGTTCAACGACCCGGACGGCTACACGCCGATGGAGACCCGGGAGTACGAGATCCAGGCCCCCTGGCAGGAACTCGCCGAGAACGGTGTCGACGCTGCGCACTTCCGCTACGTCCACCACACCGAACAGGTTCCCGAACTCGAGAGCTACGAGACCGAAGGGCCGCGCACGAGCATGCGGTCCATCCAGAAGTTCCCGACCCCGCGGGGTGTGGTCGACGGACGGATCGACGCCGACTCGTTCGGGCCCGGGTTCAGCGTGATCCGGTTCTCCGGCATCGTCGACACGATCCTCATGGGGTGCAACACCCCGGTCGGACGCAATCGCTGCCACATGCGCTTCAGCTTCACCGTCGCCCGGCTCGGTGACGACGCCCTCAGCTCGACCGTCGGTCAGGCGTTCGTCGCCGAGATCGACAAGCAGGTCCAGGAGGACACGCCGATCTGGCAGAACAAGGCCTACCTGGCCCGGCCGGCACTCGCCGACACGGACGGGCCGTTCACCAGGTTCCGCAAGTGGGCCTCCCAGTTCTACGCCGAGGACGTCGACGACTCGCAGCTCGTCTACGCCCCTGCCGAGACGCACGAGTCGGCCGTCGTCGAGACCGCGTCGCGGCGGTTCGGCAGCGACCCGTTCGCCGACTGATCCCGGCGCTCAGGACGCCGGCGGCCACCCCGTCGCGGGCGGGGGCGACCGACCCGGCGGTGGACCGTCGGAACGGGCGCGTCTGGCCCGGACCAGGCCGACGACGAGCAGGACCAGGCCCACCAGGAACGCCACGACCCCGACGGCGATGGCGCCCAGGAACACCAGCGTCGGCACGACCAGTCCGAGGGCGTCGTCGGTGCCCAGCACCCTGCCGACCGTGAAGTTGGCGCCGCGCCCCACCGACGGCTCGCCCTCGACACCGCAGGTGAGCACGTACTCGCCGGGTCCGAGCTCCGCCTGCTCGGTCACCGTGTAGCTGTCGGGTGGCGGGCGCAGCAGCTCCGTGCCCGCAGCGGCGAGCCGCAGCGGGACCGCCGCCCCGGATCCATCGGCCAGACGACACTCGAGCGGGGTCACCGACAGGTCCGACACGCCGACACCGACGGTCATGTCGGCCGGACGCCCCGTGGAGAGGGGTTCGGTGATCCGGAAGCGCAGCTCCCCGGGGAGGAGCGCGGTCTCGGGCCCCTCGACCACCACGTCGCGCTCGAACTGTCCCACGTCGAACCGACTCGCTGCGAACACCGTCCCGCCCAGCCCGGCGAGGACCGAGACCGCGAGCAGCACCGCCCCGGCGATCACGAACCCCCGACCGGGGCGACCGCCCGCCGATCCGGTGACCGGTCCGCTCTGGACCCCTCCCGGGGGGCCGGGGGGAGGAGCACCCGAGGGGCCCGGCGGCGGCGCCGTCTGAGGACCTGACGGCCGGCCACCGAGCGGTCCGGTCGGCGGTCCCGGCGGCATCGTCACGCCCCGACGGTAACCCGCGGAGCCGAGTGGAGGTCACACTGCTGCGCCGCCGAGCGGCGCAGGTGTGGGTGACGCGTCAGGGCTTCTCGCTGCCCACCACCCACCGTCACACTGCTGCGCCGCCGAGCGGCGCAGATGTGGGTGACGCGTCAGGGCTTCTCGCTGCCCACCACCCACATGGCGTAGAACTGCGCGGCGCCGCCGTAGGCGTGGCCCACCGCCACCCGTGCGCCGTCGACCTGGTGGTCGCCGGCCTGGCCACGGACCTGGAGCGCCGCCTCCCCGAAACGGATCATCCCCGACGCACCGATCGGGTTGGTCGACAGCACCCCACCCGAGCAGTTCACCGGCAGGTCGCCCGTCATCTGCGTGACCCCGTCCTCGGTGAGCTTCCAGCCCTCACCCTCGGGTGCGAAGCCCAGGTTCTCCAGCCACATCGGCTCGTACCACGAGAACGGCACGTACATCTCGACCACGTCGACCTGACGACGCGGATCGGTGATGCCCGCCTGGGCGTACACGTCGGCGGCGCACTCCTTGCCGGCGTCCGGATTGACCTGGTCCCGACCCGACGCCGTCGCCGGCTCCGACCGCATGGCGGTGCCGTGGATCCACGCCGGGGGAACACCGGACGAGGCGGCCGCGGCCTCGGCGGCGTCCTCGGACGCGAGCACCAGGGCGATCGCACCGTCGGACCCGGGGCAGGTCTCCGAGTACCGGATCGGCTCCCACAACATGAACGACTCCTCGATGGACTCGAACGTGATGTCGGGCTCGTGCAGGTGTGCGTACGGGTTCTTGAGGGCGTTCAGACGATCCTTCAGCGCCACCTGGATCCCGATGTGGTCAGGTGCGTTCGATCGCCGGATGTACTCACGGATGAACGGGGCGAAGTAGCCACCCGCGCCCGCCACGAGCTGCTGCTGGAACGGGATGGGGAACGACAGTGCCCACATCGCCTCGGACACCGACTGCTGCTGCCAGCCGATCGTGAGCACGCGGTCGTGCACACCGGACTGCACGTGGGTGGCGGCGACCAGTGCGGTCGAACCGCCCACCGACCCCGCCGTGTGCACCCGGAACAGCGGCTTGCCGACTGCGCCGAGCGCCTCGGCCAGGTACGACTCCGGCATCATCATGCCCTCGAAGAAGTCGGGGGCCTTGCCCACGACGACCGCGTCGATGTCGTCCATCGTCATGTGGGCGTCGTCGAGGGCGCGGAACACGGCCTCACGGAGCAGCCCGGGGAGCGACACGTCGTCCCGGACCGCGGCGTACTTGGTCTGGCCGACGCCGACCACGGCCACACGGTTGCCTGCCATCAGTCTCCTCCCTCGAGGACGCACACCAGGTTCTGCTGGAGCAGGTGGCCGGCGGTGGCGTGGGCCACGCCCCGGCCGGCCGATCCGTCCATGATCCGCGTCGCCACCTCACCGAGCCGGATGAGTCCGGCCGCCATCATCGGGTTGGCGGCGAGCGCGCCACCCGACGGGTTCACGTCGACGTCGTCACCGAGCCCGAGCCCGTCGAGGACGAGCTGCTCCTGGTGCGTGAACGGCGCGTGCACCTCGGCGACGTCGAAGCTGCCGTCCACACCGGCACGCTGCGCAGCGAGCGCCACCGACGGCGCCGAGGTCAGGTCCCGTGCTCCGGGCTGGTGGCCGTCGATCCGGTGGTCGATCCCCCGGATCCACGCCGGACGCTCGGCCCAGTCCCTCGCCCGGTCACCGGCGGCGAGCACCACCGCCACCCCGCCGTCGGAGATGGGCGGGCAGTCGTGGACCCGCAGCGGGTCCGAGAGCATCGGTGTCGCCAGCAGCTCGTCGACCGACGGCGACCCGACCACCTGGGCGTTGGGGTTGTTGCGGGCGGCCTCCCGGTTGCGGTGTGCGACCTCGGCCATCCGGCGCTCGGTGGTCACCCCGGCGTCCAGCATCGCCCGGGCCTGGAGCCCGGCGTAGGCGACGGAATCGGGCCACAGGGGTCCGGCGTAGTACGGATCCAGCATCCGACTCATGACCCGGGGCAGGTCCCCGGGTGACGCCTTGGAGTAGCTGTAGACGAACGCCGTGTCCGCGGCACCGGTCTGGATCTTCAACCACGCCTCGTAGAGGGCCCAGGCGCCGTCCATCTCGACGTGACTCTCGACGATCGGCGGCCAGGCGCCGACGGCGTCGAGGGTCATCACGAAGCTGAAGGCCTGGCCCGCCAGGTAGTCGGAGCTCCCCGAGCAGGTGAAGTCGATGTCCGAGATCGAGGCACCGACCCCGTCGAGCGCGGCACGGATCACCGGCTGGATCATCTCGACCTCGTTGAGCTCCTCCGCCGAGCGGCGGTGGTGACTCTGGGCCACGCTGACGATCGCGACGTCCCGCATCACATGTGTCCCTTCAGCTGCTCGGCCGGAACGTCCGGCTCATCGATCGGGCGCCAGTACCGGATGTTCTCCATGCTCTCGGTGAGCTGGTCGTCATCGACCCACACCGGCTCGACCCGCATCCCGATGCGCACCTGGTCGTGCGACACCTCGCCCATGGTCCCGTAGAGGGACACGGCGGCACCGTCGGGGAGGAACAGCGCCGAGACGAAGGGCGTCGGCGGGGCGTTGAAACCGAACCCGATGTGCACGACGCAGAACGACGTGATCGTCGCCTTCGGTCCGACCTCCACCTGCTCCGTGGTCGGCAGACCGGACACGGGCGAGACCCCGCGGGGCGGGATGTACACCTCACCCGTCTCGGGACACCGCTCGCCGAGGAACCGCTTCTCGGCCAGACCACGCAGGAACCGCGTCGACGCCAGTCCGGGCGTGTAGTCGTAGCGCATCGACGCCGGAACCACCTGACGACGGACCGGATCGTCCCCCAGGTCGACCGGGACGCTCGGCGTGGGCTGCGTCCAGAGCCCCTCGGGCAGCGTCGAGATGCTGCGGTCCCCACGATCGTCGGCGGTCACGACGCACCTCCGTCCAGTTCGAAGCAGGCGATGTCGGTGATCGCCCCCGTCGGCTCGTCCGACCAACGGATCCGCACGCGCGCACCGGTCGACACCGACTCGGGTCCGGGCGCATCGACGACGTGGAGCATCGCGGTGTCGGCGCCGTCGAGCTGGATCAGGGCGAGGGCGTGGGGTGTCTGCAACGGCTGGCCCTCGCGGACCTGCGACACCCAGCTCCACGAGGTGATCGTCCCCGAGGTCCCGACCTCGACCATCTCGTCGAGCGGCGCACCCGTCTGCGGGTCGTACTCGACGGGCGGGCAGACCACCCGTCCGTCGGCACCGCGGATGCCGAGCACCCTGCGGTCCCGCAGCGCCGTCACGAAGGCCCCGACCACCGGTCCGGTGGTCCGGTTGAACGGGTACTCGATGACGAGCGGTGCCCGGAGCAGGCCCTCGCCACCAGCGGAATCATCGACTGCCACCGTCACCCCCACGTCGTCCGGCGTGTTCAGGAACAGACTAGAACACGTTCCTGTTTCGACGGAAGTCGGCGTCGGGGTACTCGTCACCGGGCCGGTCGTCCGGCCGGAGATCGTCGGACGCCGGGGGCGTCACTCGTGGACGCGACGCAGGACGTTCCGATCGGTGTGGTGGAAGAGCTCGTCGATCTCGGTCATCCGCAGGACCGAGTCCTCGTCGTAGGAGAACTCGTCGCCGTCGATCCGCACGGTGCACTCGTAGGAGACCGTCGAGGCCCGACGCGACAGGTACTCGTTCTCGACGATGCCGTCGACCGGGTCCCCGAGCCTCGCCCGGAACGTGAACTCCGTGCTGTCCGCACCCGCCTCGGCCGAGGCGAGCACCACGGTGCCCCGGGGCACCATGAACGCCCGCAGCACCTTGCCGGCGGCGGCGTCCCAGAGCCAGTAGCCGATCTCGGTGTGGAACGGGTCCTCCTCGCCGTCCCGCCACGCGGACATGCGGTAGTCGAGGCCGTAGAGGTGCTGGTCACCGTTGTCGACCGGACCGAACGGGGCGAAGGTGATCCGTTCCCGGTACTGCGTCTCACCGACCTCACCCTCGGCGTGGTGGAAGGAGACGTCCAACCCGCCCACGCCCTCCCAGGTTCCGGCCAGTGGACGGAGCGGTCCCAGCTGGTCGAACTCATCGAACGGCACGGCGGCCCTCCCGGATCGTGGATCGGCCCCTCCGCTGCGGACGGAGCCACGGGCCGATGCTACCGATCTCCGTCGTCGGAACGCGCCGAGGTCTAGGGTCGTCCCGTCGACCCCATCGACGACGACCGGACCCCCGGACATCGAGCCACCAGGAGGCTCCGTGAGCGACACACCACCCAACGAACCGACCATCCCGGGCACTCCGCCCCCACCGGGACCTCCGACGGTGCCGCCCGGTGCCATGCCGCCCCCACCCGGCGCCATGCCGCCCCCACCCGGCGCGATGCCGCCCCCACCCGGCGCGATGCCGCCCCCACCCGGTGCGATGCCGCCCCCACCCGGTGCCATGCCGCCCCCACCCGGTGCGATGCCGCCCCCACCCGGCGGATTCGCCCCGCCACCGGCCATGGCCCCGCCGCCCGGCGGCTACGCCACCACGCCCTCCAGCGGCAGCAACGGTCTGGCCATCGGGGGCCTGGTCTGCGGCGTCATCGGGCTGGTCACGTTCTGGGTCTGCGGGCTCGGTGCCGCGCTCGGACTGGTTGCGGTCGTCCTGTCGGTGCTCGGGCTGAACACCGCCAAGAAGCGCGCTGACGGCTCCGGCCGCGGCCTCGCCATCGGCGGCATCGTCACCGGCGCGCTCGCCCTCGTGCTCGGGATCGGGTTCATCGTCTTCGTCCAGTTCGTCGCCAACCAGACGACGACGGAGCTGGAGAACTTCAACACCGACCAGTTCCTCGACGAGAACCTCAACTCCGACGAGCTGTTCCCGGAGTTGAACTCCGATCCACCGGACGGGACGTGCGATCCGGACCGGTTCATCCAGGACCCGGACTGCTGAGCGAGGTGCACGGTAGTCCGGGTCCGGCACGCCGCACCTCGGCTTCGTCTCACCGACGGACGAGCGGGAGCAGCGGGCCCCATCTGGACTGCTGCAGGCATCCGACCCAGACCCCAGCTCCGTAGGCGACGTCGTCGGCCACGGCGAGTGGGATGTCGCGGACCGGCAGCGGTGCACCGCGGTTCCACCACCTGACGGCGACGGCGGCAGCGAGCAGACGCGCCGCCGGGCGGCGGGTGGGGCGTACGAACAGGGCGAGGAGCAACGGGGGCCACCAGACCCGGACCGATGCACGGGCGAACGATGCACCGGCTGCGACGTGACCCTCGAGCCCGATGCGCACGGCGGCCACCGGTGGCACCCCGGACAGGCGCCGGACGAGCGGCAGCGCCGTTGTGGTGGCCGTGAGCACGGCTGCGACCGGGTGACCGGCGAGGGCGGCCGCCACCACAGCCAGGCTCCACCACGAGGACCGCCAGGGCGGCACGGACCCCGGGTGCCGTTCGTCGAGCGCCGCGGCGGAGGTCCCGTAGCCGAACCGCTGCGACCACCACGACCGCAGGTCCGCGCGGGGCCGGTGGTCGACGACGACGCGCGGCTCGTGGCGCACCGCTCCGCCGGCGGCGGCCAACCGCCACACCAGGTCCACGTCCTCGCCGACGCGCAGGTCGGCGTCGAACCCGCCGACACGCAGGTAGGCGTCCCGGCGGACCAGCAGGAGCGCCGCCGGCACGTGGCCGATCCTCCTGCCGGGACCGACGGGCCCGGGATCGGCTCCCAGATCGAGCGGACCGTTGCGCTGCTCGTACTCACCGATCCACCCGGGGACGGCAGCGGACCGGACCCGGGCGGCCACGGCGACGACCCCGTCGTCGCCGAGGTGCGCGACCAGACCCGACAGCCACCCCGGCCCGACCTCCACGTCGGAGTCGACGAACACCACCACCTCGTGGTCGGCCGCTCGGACCCCGGCGTGGCGGGCTGCGCCGGGACCAGCGGAGGCGTCGATCCGCTCGACGCGGGCCCCGTACGCGGCCGCCACCGACCGGTGCGCGGCCGGATCGCGTGATCCGTCGTCGACGACGACCACCTGGTCGGGCCCCTCCCCGCTGCGCTCCACCGAGTCGAGGAGCGCAGCGAGCTCACCGGGCCGGTCCCGCACGGGGACGACCATCGTGACCCGAGGCCACTCCGTCCTCGGTCCGGCCTCGGGCTCGGGGTGCACCACCCCGACCTCGACCAGTCGACGGAGCAGCCGATCCTCGCCCGGGCGGGGTTCGACGGGTCCGTCACCGTCCGCTGATCCGACGAGCAGACCGTCGAGCCACCGGGCCCCGGCGTCGGTCAGCCGGAAGGCCGTCGCCGGCGACCCGCCGAGCAGGAGCCGTCCGGCGTCGAAGGACCGGACGGAACGGTCGAGCCGATGGCGGACGCGACGAGCGCTCACACCGCCGTCATGCCACCGTCGACGGCGAGCACCGCCCCGGTGACACCCGAGGCACCCGGGGAGCACAACCAGTCGATCGCCGCTGCGACCTCCTCGGGACGCAGGGTCCGGCCGATCGGGTGGTGGACGGCGAACTCCTCGGGTGTCGTCAGCCCGTACACGGCGGCGGAGGCGGCGAGGACCTCGGTGCCGGTGGCCCCCGGGGCGACGGCGTTGGCGGTCACCCCCGAATCGGCCAGGTCGGCGGCCAGTGATCGGACGACCCCGACCACGGCGTGCTTGGCCGCCACGTAGGCGCCCAGGTGGAGCAGTCCGCGGGTCGCACCCGAGGACGCCACGGCGACGAACCGTCCCGACCGGGGCACAGGTCGCTCGAGGAGCCGGGGGACACCGGCCCGGACGGTGTTGAGCACACCACGGAGGTTGACGTCGAGCACCACGTCCCAGGCGTCGTCGGGTGTCTCCCACAGGGGCGAACCACCCCAGACCACTCCCGCGGCCGCAACGACCGTGTCCAGCCGGTCCAGTCCGGCGACCACATCGACGAGCCGGTCCGCATCGCGGACGTCGCACACCACGGCCTCGGCGCCCTCACCGCAGGACTCGACGGTCGCCCGGAGCTCCTCGAGGGTCCCGAGCGGGTAGCCGAGCGCGGGGTCGTCCGCACAGCGGTCGAGCGCCACGACCCGATGTCCCGACGCAGCCAGCGCCCGGCACGCCGCCGCCCCGATCCCCCGGGCGGCTCCGGTCACGAGCGCGACCCGGTCGCTCACGTCTCCCCGCCCCCGACCGGGCCCGGAGCGGCGTCGGTCGTTCCCGTCGTCCCCGTCACGTCCGACAGACTCGCACGCCACCGGTCGACGTCGGCGACCAGCGCCTCCACCAGGGCCGCGAAGGTCTCCGCACCCTCCTCGGCCGTGGCCGGACGGGGGTCGCCGAGCACACCGTTCTCGGTGACCGCTGCCAGACCCGATCGAACCACGGTCTCGCGGATGTCGCGCCAGCGCGCCGTCGAGCCCACCTCCAGCCGGTCGGTCCGGACGGCCTCCGGAGCGAGGTGCAGGAGCAGCGAGGTCTCGGTCCGACCGGCGTGCGAGTCACCGCCGGCCACCTGCGGGTGCCAGGCCAGGACGGCCCGGCCCTCCGGCGCCAGTCGCTCCGCAGCTGCGGTCGTCGCCGTCACGTTCCCGCCGTGGCCGTTGACCAGCACGACACCGACGAAGGGACGCGGCCCGGTGGCACCGCCTCCGGGGAGCGCCGAACGGACGAGCTCGACGAGCACCTCGGTGAGCGCCTCGGTCCCGATCGAGAGCGTGCCGGGGAACGACTGGTGCTCCCCCGATGCGCCGATCGTGATGGGCGGAGCGAGGAGGGCCGCACCGAGCCGGTCCACTGCAGCACCGGCGAGCGCCTCGGCGATCCGGGTGTCGGTGTCCAGCGGCAGGTGCGGTCCGTGCTGCTCGCAGCTCCCGAGCGGCACCACGAGCAGGCGGCCCGAGCCGACATCGGTCCACGTGAGCCGGGCGAGCTCGCTCACGCCGGGTCCGCGCCCCCGTCGTCGGTGAGGTAGCCCCAGCTGCGGAGCTGCTCGAGGATCAGCGTCGCGGCGTCGGGCGGATCGAGCGCGACGGTCCGGGGCGGGGTCCGCTCGACCAGTGCACCCGTCAGCTCCACGACCCGGTCGAGCGCAGAGCCGGCGGGAGCCGGCTGGACCCTGGTGGGCGGTGACCACGCCCGGGTCGGCCGCGCCGGGGACACCTCGACACCGAACCCGGGGACGACCTCGACGATCCGGTCCCGGGACCCGATCACGGCGCGCAGCGGCGCCCGTTCGAGTTCGGCCACCGAGCCCTCGACCGACAGGACCGCCGGCGCGTCGACGAGCGCACGTTCGCGGCGCCCGCCGTCGAGTCGACGGACGACCCGCACCGACCCCGGGCCCTCGGAGCGCACCTCGACGAGTCCGAGCGCCTGCGCAGCCCCGAGGTGGTGGGCGAGGAACCCGGGGACCGACCCGGACCCGCGATCGCTCGAGTAGTCACCGCACACGACGACGTCCGGTCGTCGCGGGCCCAGGGCGGCGGCCAGGCTGCGCCCCACCGACGCCGAGTCCGCACCCCGTGGAGCGTCGACACGCAGCACCCCGTCGATGCCGGCCGATGCCAGTTCCACGAGCACCGGATCGGCCTCGGACGGTCCGACGGAGACCACGAGCGACTCCGCCGACCACGACGACGCCAGCCGTCGGGCCACCTCCACCGCAGCCCGGTCGGCCGGTGAGACCCCGACCTCTCGACCGGGTTCGACCGCACCGTGCAGCGGATCGACGAGCGGCCGCACGTCGACGAGCTTCACGCAGGCGACGACGAGCACGGCTCAGCTCCGGTGGAACACGACGCCGTGGCCGCCCTCCGGGTACGTCCAGGTGATCGCACCCTCCTCGTTGCACACCAGGTAGCAGGTGCCGCACTCGAAGCACTGCTCGTAGTTGAACAGGATGCCCCCGGACGCCGTGGGCACGAACAGGTTGGCCGGGCACGCCGTGATGCAACCACGGGTGGTGCAGTCCCGACAGACCGTGTCGTCGACCGTGATGTGCGCCCGATCGGCGTCCACCCGGAACTCGACCGAGGCCATGCGGCGCTCGAAGCTGATCTCTGGGTACGACGATGTGCTCACAGCAGCTCCAGCATCGCTCATCCGTAGGTGCGGAAGGCACGCAGGCCTTCCCGGACGAGGTCACGGGTCCGGACCCCGTGCCGACGCAGTCGACGGCGCACGATCTTCCGCAGACCCGGCTTGGGGGTCGGGTTGGTGACCGTGAAGACGTCCTCGACCACGCCGCAGGCCACCGCCGGGAGCACGCGCTGGGCCAGGTCGCCCATGACGAGGTGGGGGGCGTCCCGGAGTCGCCGGTGATCCGCGAGCACGAAGCCCGACTCCAGGCTCGTCCGGTAGCCGGCCAGTCCCGAGGCGCTCGTGTCGCCGCGGCCGACGGCGAGCGCCGCGGTCCGCCCGGCCGCGGCGCCCGATCCGATGGCGAAGTTGACGCCCTCGAGCCAGATGCCCGCGGCGAGGCACATCGCTGCGGCATCACCGGCCACGAGGATGCCGTCACCGACCAGCGTCGGCATCATGTCGTACCCGGCCTCGGGGATGACGTGGGCCGAGTACTCGACGACCTCACCGCCCTCGACGAGCGGCGCCACCGCCGGGTGGGTCTTGAGCCGGCGCAGCAGTTCCTCCGGCCGGGTCCCACCGGCGGCGAGCGCCGGCAGCGACAGCACCAGACCGACGGCGAGCGTGTCGCGGTTGGTGTAGACGAAGCCGCCACCAGGCACGTCACCGGTGCATCCGAGGATCTCGATGTCGACACCCTCGTCGCCACGCACGCCGAACCGCTCGTCGATGACGTGGGCGGGCAGGGCGATCGTCTCCTTGACCCCGACGGTGAAGTTGGCCGGATCGTCGTGCGGGTACATCCCCGCTTCCTTGGCGAGGAACGAGTTGACCCCGTCGCAGGCCACCACGACCGAGGCGGTCAGGTCACCGTCCGGCCGGTCCGTGCGCACCCCGACCACCCGACCGTCCGAACGGAGCAGTCCCGTCGCCGTGGTGGAGCACACCAGCTCGGCGCCGGCGTCGACCGCCACCCCGGCGAGCCAGCTGTCGAACTCCGGACGGTAGGCCGTCGCGCCGTTGTAGGGCGCCGCCCCCCAGTCGGGGTTGCGGAAGTCGACCGTCAGCGCCCGGTCACCCGAGACCAGCATCGTGCTGCGGCGGGTGACCCACCGCTCGACCGGGGCCTGCTCCCACCACGCCGGGACGAGCGTGTC
>CAINRS010000126.1 GCA_903852755.1 uncultured Actinomycetes bacterium
CGGTGATCGGGTTCACCGCCGAGATGCGCAACGAGGTGTCGGACCCGGACGACCTGGCGACCATGTGGCGCACCGACCTGGCGAACCTGTTCAAGCTGCCGGTGGCGGGTGAGGTCCGGGTCAACCACCAGCTGAACACGGTGAACGCCCGGACCTACCACCTGGTCGACCTGGACCAGTACGTGCAGGGGGTGTCGGTCGACGTCGGGCCGCTCACCGAGTGGGCCGTCGGGCAGGTCGACGGCCTCCGCGAGCACCTCCGGCCGCTCAAGAAGTAGGCGGAGGGTCGGTGACCGTGCTGGGCAGCGTGTGGAGCAACTGGACCGAACGTGACGTCCCCGACCTGTCGGGTTCGGTCGCGGTGGTGACCGGCGGCAACGGCGGCCTCGGTCTGGCGACGGTCGACGCACTCGCCGCGGCCGGGGCGCACGTGATCGTGGCGGCCCGGGACCGGGCAAAGTCGGCCGACGCCATGGCGGGTGTGCGGGAACGGCACCCGGACGCCTCGTTGCGCTACGTCCCGCTCGACCTGGCCGACCTGGCGTCGGTGCGCTCGGCTGCGGAGCTGATCCGCAGCTCGCACGACCGGGTCGACCTGCTCGTCAACAACGCCGGGCTCATGGCGATGCCGGAAGGACGGACGGCCGACGGGTTCGAGATGCAGCTCGGCGTCAACCACCTGGGGCACTGGGCGCTGACGGCGTTGCTGATGGAGCCGTTGCTCGCAGCGGATGCCGCCCGGGTGGTCACCGTGTCGAGCATCGCCCACCACCAGGGCCGTCAGCTCGACCCCGACGACCCGCACCTGCGACGGAGCTACTCCCCGTGGAAGGCCTACGGGCAGTCGAAGCTGGCCAACCTGCACTTCGGCATCGGGCTGCAGCGCCGGTTCGCATCCGCCGGCGTGCGCGCCGCCAGCCTGGTGGCGCACCCGGGCCTGTCGAACACGGACCTGCAGCGGCGCACCGTGCGTGAGGGCGGCGGCGGGCCGTCGGCACCGGTCTGGGAGACGCTCGCCGCGCGCACGGGCATGTCGCCGACCGTTGGCGCCCGGCCGCAGCTGCGGGCCGCGACCGACCCGGGTGCCTGCGGTGGGCAGTTCTACGGTCCGCGGTTCGGATCGTTCGGGCCGCCGGTCGTGCTGCCGATCCTGCGGCGCTGGGACCTCGACAGCGGCATCCGGATCCTGTGGGAGGTCTCCGAGCGGGAGACCGGGATCCCGATGGAGGTCGGCTGATCGGCTTGCCGACCCCGGGGGAGCGGCGGTAGCGAGTCCGGTGCGCCGCGGGGTGGAGCAGTTCGGTAGCTCGTCGGGCTCAGAACCCGAAGGTCGCAGGTTCAACTCCCCCTCGCCACCAACGAAGAATGAGTGCTGACAAGGCTTGTGAGCGGTTGGGAGCCTTGCGGCGTTTTCGGCCGCTGCCGAGCCGCTACCGACTCCTGCCGGCTCTGCGGCGATGGCTGCGTCGATGAGTTCCGGTGAATGGCCGGCGAGTACGTGACCGAATGTGTTCGCGGCGTCCTCGTGCATGCCCGGGAGGACGTGTTGGCAGGTCATCATCGTGAACGCCGGGTTGGAGTGACCGAGGCGCTCGGACATCACGTCGATCGGCACCCGGTCTCGCAGGAGCAGGGTGGCGTGGGTGTGGCGGAGGTCGTGGAACCGGATCGGTGACACCGCCACGCGTCGTTGGGCTCGTTCGAACGCTTGCGACACGGCGTGGGGGGTGGAGTGGTGGTCCGCACGGGCGGGTGGACACGAGCGCGTGGCTGTGCTCGACGCCGGCGCCGGCCAGGTCAGCGGTCCGACGGACCCGCCACTCGGCGAGCAGCGACATGGTGTGGGCGTCGACGGTGACGGTGCGGCGACCCGTCCCGGTCCTCGACCGGGAGAACTCGAGCCGGTGTCCGACGGCGGTCGACGCTCGGGTGACTTCGATCGGGACTGCTCTGGTTCAGTGCTGGAGTCCCTCTGCGTCCACTCGTTGTTGAGATCATGACGATGAAGTTCGACCTGGGTGTGCCTCTGAGCTGTGGATGCACAGTCGAGGGGTGTGTGTCCGGTGCCGTGACGCGGACTCCGCAGTCGTTGTCGCGGCACCTGGACGCACACAGCGAATCCTCGGGTCATCTACCGTGGACGACCATCGTGAGACCGACATCGAGCACGCCGCCGTCGCGCCGGGGGCCCCAGGCGGGGGAGTTCGACGCCCCCAAGCAGGAACGCACGCGCCAACAGCTGGAACGAATCCTGGAGGAGGCGGACCGGCTGTTCGCCGAGCGGGGCTACCGGGCCACGAAGCTCTCTGACATCGCCGCAGCGGTGCCCTGTTCGATGAGCGCGATCTACGACCGATTCGGTGGGAAGGCTGAGCTGCTTCGCTACATGCATCGACGAGGGGCAGAGGAAGCGGTGGCTCTCGTCGACGCCCTCGAGCCGCTCGGAGACACCGAACGCGGAGACCCCGGGGACCTCCGTGACACGCTGCACCAGGCGCTGGAGATGGGGCTCGCCATCATCCGTCGCTACCGGGGACGACGCCGCGCATCGCTCGAGCGCATGTACGACGACCCGGAGCTCGCGGAGATCGAGCTGGGAATCCAGAACGGTGTCGTCGAGGCGGGGCGTCGGTACCTGCTCGCCTATCGACACCAGTTCGACCACCCTGATCCCGAACTCGCCGCGTCCCAGGCGATGCGCCTGTTGATGGCGATGGTGGAGCAGCGGGAGAGCACGCTGCCGGCCCCAGGTGGCGCCACGCTCTCCGAGCAGCAGTTCATCGCTGAGGTCGAGCGCATGGTGCTGGGATACCTGGGGATCGCCCACGACTCGGATGATTGACACGCCGACCGTGATATGAGAATCTCGATTCGCATTACGGCGAGTCCCAGACCGGTCGGTCGGTCGACCGGATCGACGAGACGAAGGGTGAGCGAGCACATGAACTACCGGGGATGGATGTTCATCGGGCTGTCCAAGGACTACGCCGCGGGCAGGGTGGCTGAG
>CAINRS010000127.1 GCA_903852755.1 uncultured Actinomycetes bacterium
GAGCGCGTCGGCTTCTACGGCAGCGTCCCGTACTCCGGTTCCAACAGCTTCGAGTGCCGGAACGGCACCTACCTCCTCTGCCGTGTGGCGTCGGTCAGCGGCACCGACAAGGACGCGATCGTGCTCTACGAGGTCACCAATGCGCCGGTCGTGATCCGTGTCACCAACCGACTCGGCACCGAGATCACCCGGGACGGCGAGCCCGCCACGACGGCGATGATCGGCGTGCCCGCAGCGGGGAACCCATCCAGCGTGGCGCCGAACGCCACCGGCCTCGCCGGTGGGTACCGCTCGATCAGTCAGGACAGCCGGTACACCGCCACCTACGTCGTCAACGACGCCGAGCCGAACCTGGGCGGCGCCCGGGCCACTGCGAACGTGGTGATCGACCCCAAGACCGGGGCCGACAAGGGGTCGAAGTGCGAGGTCTCCAACCCGCGCAGCACCGGGACGCAGTTGCAGTGCAAGATCACGGTCTCCGGCGGAGAGACCGGCGTCGTGTTCGCTGATGTGACACTGCTCCGCTGAGCATGCTCGTGGCCGAGCCCCGGTTGCGACCGGCACCGGTCGTCGTCGTGGCGACGCTCGTGGTCGGGCTCCTGACCGTGCTGCTCGCCGGCTGCGGTCGTCCGGATGCGGGCGAGCTGGTGGTGCCGGTCCTGTGGGCCGCTGGCAGCGGCGACGCTGCGACCGGTGGTGTCGAACGCGCCCGTGTCCGGGTCGGCGACGGCGACGGGGGGTTCTCGGTCGACCTCGCCGACTCCCGGGCCGAGGGTGCCGGTCCGGCGTGGCTCGCTGCGTCGGCGTCGGCGGCGACGGTGGCGACGTTGGTCAGCGGTGTCGACCCGAGCAACGTCAACATCCGCTTCACGGTCACCGGCCGAATCGACGGGCCATCGGGTGGCGCCGCGCTCACCGTCGGGGTCCTGGCCGCCATTCGCGGCCAGACGCTGCGTGAGGGCGTCACCATGACCGGGACCATCTCCCCTGATGGGGCGGTCGGGCGCGTCAGCGGCGTGCCGGCGAAGGTGCGTGCGGCTGCGGACGACGGCTTCGATCTGGTCCTCGTGCCGGTCGGCAACGCCGGCGATCGTGACCCCGGGACGGGCCTCGACGTCGTGGCGCTCGGTGCGTCGCTCGGCGTGGAGGTCCGTCCCGTGGCCGATCTCGGCGAGGCGGTGGCCGCCTTCACCGGTGGACCCGTCACCGCCGGACCCGACTCGGCTCCGCCGCTCACCCCGGCCGTGGACGCGGTGGCGGCATCCACTGCCGCTGCCATGGTGACCCGTCTCGACGCCGCCCTCGTGAGCTCGGCCGCCTCGCCGGCGTTGCGGGAGGTGCCGACCGCCCGGCTGGCCGCGGCGCAGCAGGCGCTCACCGACGGTGCGTTCGCCGTCGCCTACGGCACGGCGACCGATGGGTGGCTGCGACTCGTGCGTGTCAGCGCCGGGGAGTCGACGGTGGCTGCGGCGAACGCCGGGGGGCTCGATCCTGAGCGGAGGCGCCTGGCGACCGAGGCTGCAGCCGTCGTGGCTGCGGCGGACGCAGCGCTCGCCCGTTCCGGTGATCCAGCGACGCGTTCGGTCGTGGGTCGATTGAACCTCCCGGCCGCGCTCGGGTGGCTCACCTACGCACGAGCGGTGGCCGAGTCGGTGGACTCGTCGCTCCCGATGGTCATCGCTGCCGACCAGCTGGGTGACCTGGCTGGAACACTGGCGGAGCTACGAGCCCAGGTCGACGTGATGTGGCCCGACGCGCTCGCGGTGGTCGCCGAACTGGTCGACGGTGACGCCCCGATGCCCGCGGACCCCGGGGCCTTCCTCGACGGCTACACGATGCTCATCGAGTCGGCGGCTCGTGCCAACGAGGGATACGCGGTGGACGTCCTCGGTTCGCTCGGAGCCGATCCGGTCACTGCGCAGGTCGCTGCGAGTGCGACCGCCGCGTTGTCGGCCCTCGTGACGGACGGGTCCAGTCCGGAGGTCCGAGCTGCAGCAGCACTGTCGTGGTGGTTCATCACCACCGAGCAGGTGGCCGGACGGCAGTCCTACGGGCTCGACCGGTTCGGCCTCGGCACCGACGTCGGTGTGCCGGCCGACCAGCGGGCGCTCGACAAGGCCGTCAGCAACGCATCCGAGACGGTCACCGCGGCCACCGGGAACCTCGCCGACCGAGGCGTGGACACCAGCTACCCGGTGTGGGCGTCCGCCTGGGGGGTCGCCTCGGCCGAGGCCGACGTGGCTTCAGGCGCCGCCGGCGGGGAGGTGCTCGCCCTCGGGGAGCTGTGGTTCGCTGCGGTGACGGCGAACCTGCTCACGGCCGCAACGTCGCCTCCGGCCGACGGGCCCGCGTGAACCGACGATCCACTCGGTACCGTGTCGGCGGACATTGTCCCGGAGGTTGTCGAGCCCCGGGTGTGAGAATTCGAGGTCGAATGAGGCTGTTCAGTCGGTGGGGTGTGCGCACGGTGGCCGTGGTGTTGGCGTTGGCGCTGGTCGCCGGGTGCACCACGGACGAGGACCGCAGAGCGGATGCCGGTGACCCGGCCGAGGTGTCCGGCGGGTGGTCGGCCGAGCAGCTCCCGGCGCTCGTGGGTAC
>CAINRS010000128.1 GCA_903852755.1 uncultured Actinomycetes bacterium
GCGATCTACGCGTCGCACGGGCAGCGCTACGAGCCCGTGGACCACGACCTGCTGCTGTCGTACCGCGAGGCGACCGACGGGCAGATCCTCGAGGAGGGCATCACCGAGGCGGGTGCGTTCTCGTCGTGGACCGCAGCCGCCACCTCCTACGCACACCGTGGCGTCCCGATGGTGCCGTTCTTCACCTTCTACTCGATGTTCGGGTTCCAGCGGATCGGCGACCTGATCTGGGCCGCTGCCGACGCCAGGGCCCGCGGGTTCCTGCTGGGCGCGACCGCCGGTCGGACCACCCTGCTCGGCGAGGGCCTCCAGCACCAGGACGGCCACTCCCACCTGCTCGCGTCGACCATCCCGACCTGCCGGGCCTACGACCCTGCGTTCGCCTACGAGACGGCCGTGGTGGTCCGCGACGGACTCGCCCGGATGTACCCCGCCGGCAACGAGGCCGCCGGCGAGGACGTCTTCTACTACCTGACCCTCTACAACGAGAACTACCCGATGCCCGCCATGCCGGCCGGGGTGGAGCAGGGCATCGTCGAGGGCCTGTACCGGGTCTCCCCGGCCCCGGCGTCCGACGGACCCCAGGCGACGATCCTGTTCTCCGGCACCCTCTGGTCCGTCGCCGTCGCCGCCAGGGACGAGCTGGCGACCCGCTACGGCGTGGCGGTCGACCTCTGGTCCGCGACCAGCTACCAGCAGCTCCGGGCCGACGCACTCGAGGTGGAGCGCTGGAACCGGTTGCACCCGGGCGAGTCGCCCCGCACCCCGATCGTGACCCAGCGGCTCGCCGACCGCCGAGGACCGGTGGTGGCCGTGTCGGACTACCTGCGAGCCGTCCCCGACCAGGTCGCGCGGTGGATCCCCCGACGCTTCACCTCGCTCGGGACCGACGGCTTCGGCCGGTCCGACACCCGCGAGGTGCTGCGGTCGTTCTTCGAGGTCGACGCCCCGAGCGTGGTGGTCGCCGTGCTCTCCGGTCTGGTCGCCGACGGAACGGTGACCCCCGCAGCGGTCACCGACGCGATCGAACGTCACGGAGTCGACCCCGATCGCATCGCTCCCTGGCTCGGCTGAACCCGCTGCGCCGGGACCGGCCACCGGCCGTGGGTAGCCTGCGGCCGTGGCGAAGATCCTGATCCCCATCACCGGTGACGACGACAGCGACCGACTGCTGCAGGACGAACCGCTCGCGCTGGTGATCGGCATGCTGCTCGACCAGCAGGTCCCGATGGAGTGGGCGTTCCGCGGTCCGGCGACCCTGCGGGAGCGCCTCGGCGGGGAGCTCGACGCCGGTGCCATCGCCGCGATGGACGTCGAGGACTTCGTCGCCGTGTGCGCGCAGAAGCCGGCGGTGCACCGGTTCCCCTCGAGCATGGGCACGCGGATCCACGAGCTGTGCTCGTTCGTCGTCGACCGCTACGACGGCGACGCCGGACGGATCTGGAGGGGCGTTCGCTCCGGCGGGACCCTGTTCGCACGCATCCGTGAGCTCCCCGGGTACGGGGATGAGAAGTCGAGGATCCTGGTCGCGATCCTCGCCAAGCGACTCGGCAAGCGGCCCGCGGGATGGGAGGAGGCGGCCGCCCCGTTCTCCGACGACGAGCCCCGGTCCGTCGCCGACGTCGGTTCGCCCGAGGCGCTGCTGCGGGTGCGCGAGTGGAAGCAGATGATGAAGGCCGCCAAGCGGTCGAAGACGGATCAGTCGGCGTCGGGGCCGAGGACGGCACCGAGACGCTGACGGGCGAGCCACCCGAGCAGCACCGCCACCGCCCGCGGGTCGTGTCGGAGCTCGTGCCCGGCGCCGCCGACCCTCCGGAACTCCGCGGCGCCGTGGGCAGCGGCGATCGCCTCGGCGTCGCTCGACGGCGTGAGGTCGTCGGAGTCACCGTGGACCACCAGGAGCGGGCGGGGGGCCAGTCGGCGGGCGCCCTCCACGGGTCGGACCTGCCGGAGTTCCGCCGCCCACCGGTCGAGTGCCGGGGGGAAGTCCGGATCGGTCACGACCCCGACCTCACGGGCGTGGAGCACCAGTCGACGCGGGTGGCGGGCCCAGTCGTCGAAGTCGGCCGGCGTCGCGAGCGCCGCCACGCCGCGGACCTCGGGGTTGCGTCCCGCCTCGCACAGCGCGAGCGACCCACCGGTGCCGAACCCGCAGAGCCACACGTCGTCGACGCCGAGCGACCGCAGGTGGTCGAACCCGGCGCGGACGTCGTCGAGCCAGCCGCCCAGCGAGAACTGACCCTCCGACTGGCCGCAGCCGCGGAAGTTCATCGCGAGCACGACCCAGCCGACCTCGGCGGCGATCCGTTGCGCGAGCTCGGGGAAGGACAGGCCCGACTGCGGGGCCTCCCGACCGCGGGTCGGGAACCCGTGGCACAACACGAGCCCCGGCGCGTCCGGGACGGCGTCGACCGGTTCGGCGAAGTGCCCCCGGAGACTCAGTTCCCCCGAGGGGAACGTGTGGTCCATGGTCGGTGCCGGACCATCGGCATCGACCGGAGCGTCCACGGCGGTCAGTCGCCAGAGGCTGCGGCGCGCTGCTTGGCGAACAGGCGGTAGCCCCGGTTGCGCGCCTCGGGGAGGGTGTCGGGCCCGAAGCACAGGTAGGCCTCGGACTCGATGAGCTCCTCGATCAGGTGGGCGTCGGCCTCGTCGAGTGCGTCGACGTCGTAGACGACCTGCGTCCGCTTGTCGCCCAGGAATCGGTGGTGCTCGAACTTCGACGGTCGGTCCATGGCACTCCACGCTACCGACCGGAGCACACCCGGCGCGAACCCCGACGGGCTCAACCCGGCGACGGGTCGGCGGGACCCTCGACCTCGCCCCCGATGGCCCCGATGGCCCGGTAGTAGCGCTCCTCGACCCCCAGGATGGTGGCCACGTCGTCGTCGGACAGGTCCACCGACCGCTCCTCGAGCCGACCGATGATCCACGCCAGCGGCTCGTCGTCGGGCACCAGCAGGAGCTCGGTCCCGATGTCGTCCGCCGTCGCCACGGAGGCCACCCCCTTGTCGGCCAGGTAGTCGCAGTGCGCCTCGAGCACCACCCGGACCTCGTCGAACGACAACCTGGCCGTGACCTCGTCCGGCAGCCGCTCGGCGACGAAGTCGACGGCCTCGTCGAGGTCGTACACGCTCCGACGTGGTCGCGAAGCGAGCGACCCGCTCACCGAGCCCACCGACACCGCCGCGATCACGAACACGGCGACCGCAGCCAGGAGGATCCAGATGATCACGGCGCCACCGCTCCGCCGCCGGGCCGGAGCGGCCTCAGATCCCGATGCGCTGGGCCAGCAGTTCCCGGTGGTAGGTCGGGTCGCCGAACAGCAGTTCCGAGCTCTTCGCCCGCTTGAAGTACAGGTGCGCCGGGTGCTCCCAGGTGAAGCCGATCCCACCGTGGATCTGGATGTTCTCGGCCGCCGCGTGGAAGTACGCCTCGGAGCAGTAGGCCTTGGCGAGGGAGGCGACCGACGGCAGCTCGTCGTTGAGCTCGGCGGCGCACCACCCTGCGTAGTAGGCGGCGGACTTGGCGGACTCGACCTCGAGCAGCATGTCGGCGCACTTGTGCTTGATCGCCTGGAACGAACCGATCGGCCGACCGAACTGCACGCGGTCCTTGGCGTACTGGACCGACGAGTCGAGCACCTCCTGCGCACCACCGACCTGCTCGGCGGCGAGCGCCACGGCGGCGAGGTCGAGCACCCGCTCCAACACGGTCCATCCGTCACCGTCGGCACCGATGAGCCGACCCTCGACGTCCGCGTACTCGAGCCGTGCCTGCTTGCGGGTCTGGTCCATCGTCGACAGCGCCGTCCGCGTGAGGCCTGCCGCACCACCTTCGACGGCGAACAGACTCACGCCGGCGTCGGTCCGGGCGGCGGTGACGATCAGGTTCGCCGTGTGGCCGTCGAGGACGTACAGCTTGGTGCCGTTCAGCCTCCAGGTGTCGCCGTCCTTCGTCGCGGTCATGGTGACCGCCGACTCGTCCCACTTCCCGTTGGGCTCGGTGTAGGCCAGCGTGGCGATGGTCTCGCCCGAGGCGATGCCCGGCAGGTACTCCGCTGCAGCCGCCTGGTCGCCCGAGTGGATCAGCGTCTGCGCGCCCAGGACGACGGTCGAGAAGTACGGGGCGCACAGCAGTCGGCGACCCATCTCCTCGAGCACCACCACGAGCTCGACGAACCCGTACCCCTGTCCACCGAACTCCTCGGGGATCACGAGCGCCTGCAGGCCCATCTGTTCGGCCATCTGGTTCCACACGGCCTGGTCGTAGCCGTCCTCGGTCTCCATGAGCTCCCGGACCGTGGCCTCGGAGGACTTGTCGTCGAGGAACGACCGCACGATCCCACGCAGCTCCTCCTGCTCCTCACTGAAGGCGAAGTTCACCGTTGCCCACTCCTGTTCCGTGGGGCCGACCGTCCGGCCCCTCGCCGGAGGAGTCTGCCGCAGGGTCGCCGACTCCTGCACGTCGGTGTGCGTACACGTGTGTACATACACGTGGCCACGCCCGCTACGGTGACGGCGTGGACCAGGTCAACGCCCGCGAGCTCCGGGCGCAACTCGCCGCCCAGCTGCACCGGGCCGAGCGCGGCGAGCGCATCGTCGTGACCGTCGGCGGTCGGCCGGTGGCCCAGCTCGGTCCGCTCGAGGGCGCGCCGGGCACACTCGGGATCGACGACCTCGTCGCCCGCGGCCAGCTGCTCCCCGCCCGCCGGGCGGATCGGCCGGACCCGGCGGAGGTGATGGGACTCTGGGCCGGAGCGCGGATCGACCGGCTCCTCCGGGAGGTGCGGGGTCGGTGACGCTCGCGCTCGACACCTCGGGCTGGCTGGCCCGTTTCCTCGACGGACCGACCCACGACGTGACGGTCGCCGCCATGCGCGCCGACCACGACTGGTGTGCCAGTGCGCTCGTGCTCACCGAGTCCCTCATGCTCCTCGAACGACTCGGCGACGACCCGGAGCGGACCGACGCGCTGCGGCGGGCGGTGCGCGACGACTGGGAGCGGGTCCACGTGGTCCCCGTCGACCAGCAGTGCCTCGACCGGGCGGCCGAGCTGGGGCGGACCCAGCCGCTGCGAACCGTCGACGCAATCCACCTGGCCGCCGCCGACCGACTGCCCCGGCCCGTCACCTTCGTCACCTTCGACCCGGCACAGATCCCCGTCGCGCTCTCGCTCGGCTACACCGTCCCGGCACCCGGCGACTGAGATCCGGCGGGTGCGGGGCACCGACCGGCGCGAGACTCTCCGCATGGGCACCCCTCCCCCGACCCTGCACCACGCCGACACCGACCTCGAGGTCCACAGGCTCGTCGTCGGTCCCGTGGACAACAACGTGTTCGTCCTGCGCTGCCGACACACCGGGGACGCCGTGCTGCTCGACGCCGCCAACGAGCACGAGCGGCTCCTCGACCTCGCCCGGGACCTCGGCGTCCGGCGCGTGCTCGAGACCCACGGCCACTGGGACCACATCCAGGCGGTGCCCGAACTGCGAGACGCCGGGTACTCGGTCGGGGTGACCGCCGACGACGCCGCCATGCTCCCGAGCTACGACGAGATCCTCGAGCACGACACGGTCATCCCCGTCGGGGACCTGCGAGTGCGGACGATCCACACCCCCGGCCACACGCCCGGCTCGATGTGCTTCCTGGTCGAGGGCAAGCCCCTGCTCTTCAGCGGCGACACCCTCTTCCCCGGTGGCCCCGGTGCCACCGGGTACGAGGGCGGCGACTTCCCGACCATCATCGAGTCGATCGAACGACGACTCCTCGCAGCGCTGCCACCCGAGACCATCGTGCTGCCCGGTCACGGGGACGACACCACCATCGGCGCCGAGGCGCCGCACCTCGACGAGTGGATCGACCGGGGATGGTGAGCGCCGCTGAGCCGTTGCCGCCGCCGCTGGCCGCACCTATGCTCCCGATCGGCCCGAACTCCGGGTCACCCGAGCAACGATCCGAACTGGAGCCCTCCGTGACGTCCACCCCTGCGCGCCGCCGACCCATCTCGCTCATCGCCTCCGTGGTCGGTGCGACCGCTGTCGTGGTGGTCGCCATGTTCTCAGGAGGCGCCGGAGCGGGCGCCCAGACCACATCGACCACCACGTCGACCACCCCGGCGCCGACCACGACGGTCGACCCGTGCGTGACGTCGACCACGACGACCACGCCGTCGTCGACCACGCCGTCGTCGACCACGACCACCACGACGACCACGACCACCACGACGACCACGACCTCGTCGATCGTTCCGACGACGACCCGTCCCGAGCCCGATGAGGTCGCCGACGGGGTCTCGGACCTCGGTGTCCCCGTCGCACTGGTCACCGCCGACCCGTGCGTCTCACCCTCCTCTGCGACGGCGCCGAAGCCTGCCCGGATCCGGTACACAGGCTGAGCGCACTCCCCGGGACGGGAGCGCAGGCCGATCGGTCCGGACGGCGATCGGATGAGCATCCCCGCCGACGACCGGCCGTTCGACGACACCCCGGTCCACACCCCCGAGCTGCCGTCGACGCCCACCCGTGACCGCAACATCCCGGCCACCGCGTGGGCCGAGGCGCCGGCGGCGCTGCTCGCCCTCGGTGACGGCCTGACGTCGGGGCCCGACGAAGGTCCTCCGAGGATCGCCTACAAGCGTCGACTGGGACCGTGGCTCCTCTGGCGGGCCGGACCGGCGCGGGGTGCCGACGCCCGCTACGCCGCGGTCGACTCGAGGGACCTCGACCGCATGTTCACCTTCCGCCTGTTCCCCGACGGATCGGGGCGCGGCACCGGCCCGAGCGGCGTCGACCACGAGCGGTTCCGGACCTGGAAGGAGGACCTCCGGGACCACCCGGACACTATTTCCACTACCGCAGTAGGGGAAATAGACTGACGCCGATGTCCGACGAGTCGACGCCCGTCCCGGTCTTCGAGGTCGAGGGTCTGCGCGCTGCGCCTGCGGAGGACCCGGGACACGAGATCCTGCGGGGCATCGACCTGCGGGTGCTCCCCGGCGAGATCCACGCGGTCATGGGGCCGAACGGCTCCGGGAAGTCGACGCTGGCCAACACCCTCATGGGCTCGCCCGAGTACGTCGTGACCGGCGGGACCGTGCGCTTCCGGGGCGAGGACATCACCGGGTGGGGGCCCGACGACCGGGGCCGGGCCGGGATCTTCCTGGCCTTCCAGTACCCCCAGGAGGTCCCCGGGGTCCCGGTCCGGCAGTTCCTCCGCCAGGCGCTCTCGGAGCGCAAGGGGATCGAGCTGTCGGTGCTCGAGATCCGAATCGCGATCATGGAGTGGATGGAGCGACTCGGCATGGACCCGTCCTTCGCCGACCGGTTCCTCAACGACGGCTTCTCGGGTGGCGAGAAGAAGCGCAACGAGGTCCTGCAGATGGCCATCCTCGAACCCGAGCTGGCGATCCTCGACGAGACGGACTCCGGACTCGACATCGACGCACTCCGGGTGGTCTCCGAGGGAGTCAACGCCGTCCGGTCCGACCGTCCCGACCTGGGCGTCGTCGTCATCACCCACTACCAGCGGCTGCTCGAGTACCTCGATCCGGACGTGGTCCACGTGCTCGTGGAGGGACGGATCGTCGAGCAGGGCGGCCCGGACCTGGCCCGGCGACTCGAGCGCGAGGGCTTCGACGCGTGGCGTCAGGCGTCGTGAGCGCACCGGTCGGCGTCGAGCCGCTCGACGTCCCCCGCATCAAGGCCGACTTCCCGATCCTCGACCAACCGGTCGGCGACCGGCCCCTGGTCTTCCTGGACTCCGCAGCCTCGTCGCAGCGGCCGACCGCCGTGCTCGAGGCCATGGACCGGTACTACTGCCGCGACCACGCCAACGTGCACCGGGCCGCCTACGCGCTCGCCGAGCGGGCGACGAACGACATGGAGACGGCGCGGCGTCGGGTGGCACGGTTCATCGGCGCCACGACCGCCGACGAGGTCGTGTTCACCAAGAACGCCACGGAGTCGCTCAACCTGGTCGCACGGTCCTGGGGAGCGGCCAACCTGACGGCCGGCGACGTCGTGGTGCTCACCCTCATGGAGCACCACGCCAACATCGTCCCGTGGCTGCAACTCGCCGAGTCCCACGGGATCGAGCTGCGCTGGATCGGCATCGACGGTGACGGTCGCCTCGACCTCGGTGATGCCGCACGCCTGCTCGAGGGCGCGTCGCTGCTCAGCGTCACCGGCATGTCGAACGTCCTCGGCACCGCCCCACCGGTCGCCGAGCTCGCCGGGATGGCCCACGCCGCCGGCGCGCTGGTCTGCGTCGACGCCTGCCAGTCCACCCCGCACACCACCACCCGTGTCGCCGAGCTCGACGCCGACTTCCTGGCCTTCAGCGGCCACAAGCTCTGCGGTCCGACCGGGGTCGGGGTGCTGTGGGCCCGGTCCGAACTGCTCGAGTCCATGCCCCCGTTCCTCGGCGGCGGGGGCATGATCCTCGACGTCCGCACCGACGGCTTCACCTCTGCTGCGGTGCCCCAGAAGTTCGAGGCCGGTACCCCGCCGATCGCCGAGATCGTCGGCCTGGCCGCGGCGATCGACTACCTCGAGGCGATCGGGATGGAGCGGATCGCGGCGCACGAGCGGTCGCTCACCGAGTACGCGCTCGAGTCGCTCACCGACCGGTTCGGCGACGACCTCACGGTCTACGGGCCACGGGACACCGACCACCGGGGCGGGATCCTGAGCTTCGCCTTCGCCGGCATCCACCCGCACGACCTCTCCCAGGTGCTCGACACCCACGGCGTGTGCGTGCGCCCCGGCCACCACTGCGCCAAGCCGCTCATGCGGCACCTCGGGATCGGCGCCACGGCCCGGGCGTCGTGGTACCTCTACAACGACACCGCCGACGTCGACGCCCTGGGTGACGCCCTGGCCGACGCCCGGGACTTCTTCGCCGTCTGAGGCCGGAAGGATTCCCACCGGCGGCGCCGAGCAACCAAACTGGACCGGACCGCGAGCACTGGAGCGGACAGGACGAATGTCAGGACTCGAAGACCTCTACCGGGAGATCATCCTCGACCACTACCGCAGCCCGCGGAACCGGGGTGAGCTGCCCGTGCCCCCGGCCACACGGGCCGAGGGGTTCAACCCGTTGTGCGGCGACGAGATCGTCGTCTACCTCCAGCTCGACGACCCGGCCGCCGGCGACGACGCCGTGATCACCGACATCCGCATCGGCGGGCAGGGCTGCTCGATCTCGCAGTCCTCGGCCTCCATGATGTCGGCGGCGGTCAAGGGGCACACCGTGGGCGAGGCCCGGCAGCTCACCCGGGCGTTCAAGTCCATGATGTCCATCCACGAGGGTGAGC
>CAINRS010000129.1 GCA_903852755.1 uncultured Actinomycetes bacterium
ATCATCGACGCCAACGACCGCGGCGTGAACGTGCTCGGCGCCAGCCCGGGCCTGTCCGAGGAACTGGTCGAGTCGCTGTTCCGGGACAACCCACTCGGCCAGGGCACCCAGCAGACCCCGGTGGCACTGGTGCGCCCGTTCGGCCGCCTCCCGCGCACCTGAACCCGCTGACCCCCCCTCCGGCCCGGCCCGCCCCCGCCCCCTCCGGCCCGGCCCGCCCCCTCTCTTCCCGAACTTGTACCGGCCGTTCGCCTCAGGCGAACGAGCCCTACAAGTTCGCAGCGGCCGGTGGCCCGCCCGGGATGGCAGCATCACTGCATCATTTCCGTTGATGCAGTGATGCGGACGGGGCGTAGACTGCCGGTGTGCGAACGACTGTCACCCTCGACCCGGACACGGCACAACTGGTCCAGAAGCGCATGCGTGACCAGGGCGTCTCGTTCAAGGTGGCGCTGAACGACCTCCTCCGAGAGCGCGCCCAGCTCACTGGATCAACTGCGTCGTTCCGGACCACCACGGCGTCGCTCGGAGCGCCGCGCGCCAACCTGGACAAGGCGTTGCAGCTCGCTGCGGCGCTCGAGGACGAGGAGTTGGCCGACCGACTCGAGCACCAGCGGTGAAGCTCGTCGACGCGAACGTGCTGCTCTACGCGGTCAACGAGGACGCGGAACACCACGAGCGGGCGAGGGGTTGGCTCGATGCAGCACTCTCCGGCGGCGATACCGTCGGTTTCTCCTGGGTCGTGCTGCTGGCCTTCATTCGCCTGACCACCCGTCGCGACCTGTTCGATCGTCCGTTGTCGCCGACGCTCGCGCTCGACATCTGTGAGGGATGGCTGGGATCTCGTTCCGCGGTCGTCGTCGAGCCGACCGTCGCCCACCTGCCGGTCGTGCGCCGGTTGATCGACTCGGTCGGCCGCGCCGGGAACGTGGTGAACGACGCGCACCTGGCCGCCCTGGCCCTTGAGCACCGGGGTGTCGTCGTCACGTTCGACCGTGACTTCGCACGGTTCTCGGGCGTGGCCTGGCAGCTCCCCGACTGAACGGAGCTCAGGCGGCGGCGCGGGCGCGGGCGCGGGCCGCCCGGGCCGAGGGGAGTTCACCGACGAGCGCGTGCAGGGTGGCGAGCGGGACCTGCACCGCGTCGGCGGCGGCGCGTTCGACGAGCCGGTTGGACCCCGGGGCGATCAGGTCGTGGGTGTGGTCGGTCAGGGTCGAGAGCGTGGCCAGCACGAACGCCCGACCCACGTGGTGCGTCGTCCCGCCGACGGTGCTGAGCCCGACGGTGCCGTCGAGCAGTGCCCGGGTCAGGCGGTTCACCGAGAGCTCGTCGTCCCAGGCGCGCATGGTTGACCGCAGTCCGTCACGGGTGGTGGGCAGCTCACCCTCGTCGATCAGCGGCAACGGCAGCGAGCCGGCCTGCAGCGCGGCACGCTGGTCCGGATCGGCGAACACCTCGTCGAGGTCGACGCGCGGGTCGAGCAGCGCAGCGTGGGTGGACTGCTGGCGGACGAACTCGTCGGCGTCGTTGCGACCCAGGCGGCCGAACCCGAACCGTTCGGTGGCCACGAGGAACGACTCGGTGAGCGTGACCGACACCCAGGCCGTCTGGTGCGGGTCGGTGGCGTCGTAGGGCACGCCCCCACGGCCGACGCCCTTGATGTGCCGGTGCACGGCCCGCACCCTGCGGGCGGTGCGGTACACCTCGTCCATGGAGCCCAGGTTCTGCGCCTGGACGAACGCGCCGGTGCGTCCGACCCGACCCATGAAGTCGTCGTAGAAGGTGCCGGTGCTGTCCACCGCCGTGGGCACCGGGAGCGACAGCGTCTGCAACAGCGCCGCCCGCAGTCCGGCGAGGGCCACCGACACGTGGCCGACGACCCGCCACGTGATCGACTCCGGTCCGAACAGGCCGGGATCCCCGGGTGTGGCGTCGGGGTCGAGCGGGTTGCGGAACAGTCCGGTGCGTGCCAGGAACTCGTCGCGCAGGACGGGGATGCCCTGGGGCAGGACCCGGACCGCCACCTCGTTCGGGGTCGGCACCAACCGGGCGAGCCGGTCCCACCCGGTGAGCAGCGGTGAACTCACCGCCGGTCCGCTCCGCACTGGTGGACGATCGGCTGCACCGGGCCTACTCGTGGAAGATGGTGCGGGTGGGGGTGATGCGCAGCACGGTGCGCTGCTGCTCGTCGAGGACCTCGGTCAGCGATGCGGGGTCGGGGGGTTCCGAGCCGGTCAGTCGACCGAACACCTGCGCCGTCAGTTCCGCCCGCAACGGGTCGTCCGCGATCGCCTCGGCGTGGCCGTAGACGACCAGGTGCGCCCGGCCGTCGGGGACCGTCAGGCTGACGGACGGCTGGCGCAGCACGTTGTGCCACTTGGCCGTGTACGACTTCGCGGAGACGATGATCCGCCCGTCGTCGTCGACCAGGTAGCCGACCATGGACTGCTGCGGACTGCCGTCGCGGCGCCCTGTGGCCAGGACCGCCCAGAGGTGGTCCCGCAGGAAGGCGGCTGCGGTCTGGTCGTCTGCGTCGTCCACGGGTGGCTCCGTTCGAGGGGTCCAGCGGAGGTTAGTGACCGTCGTCGACGACGGGAACGCGTGGACGGGGCCGTCGGTGGACGAGCCGTGGGTGGGCGTTCCGGAGCGCAGCGCTCCGGCTAGGGACGTCCGGGCGGCGCGACGGGTGCGGGCTCGGCGGCCGACGGAGCGCAGCACGCGGCCCCACCGGTGCTGCTGTCGAGCACGGTGAGGGACATCGACTCGGCGTCGCCGAGCTTGACGTACCACTCCCACCTGGCGCCGTCGGGATCACTCACCCAGGTCTCGGTCTTCTCGGCGTAGCAGCACACCGTGTCGTCGACGCCGGTGGTCTCGAGCCCCTCGTCGGCCAGCCGCGCCTCGGCGGCGACGACCTCTGCGGCACTGGTGGTCTCCACGCCCAGGTGGTTGAGCGTGCCGCCCTGATCGCCCTCGATCAGGACGAGCTTGAGGGGAGGGTCGGCGATCTCGAAGTTGGCGTACCCGGGCCGGCGCTTGGCGACCGGAGTGGCGAAGAGGCGCTCGTAGAACTCGACGGCGGCGTCGACGTCGGTGACGTTGATGGCGAGCTGGACTCGTGACATGGGTTCACTCTCCCACGGTTTCGGAGGTCGTGTCGGTCGATGCGTCACCCAGTAGTTCGTCGAGCAGATCCTGGACGAGCTGGTCGATCTGGTCACGGATGGGACGGACGGCGTCGACGCCCTGCCCGGCCGGGTCGTCGAGCGGCCAGTCGAGGTAGCGGGTGCCGGGGTAGAAGGGGCACTCGTCGCCACACCCCATGGTGATGACCACGTCCGATGCTTCGACGGCGGCGTCCTCGAGCCGCTTGGGGTGGGCGCCCGAGGCGTGCAGGTCGATGCCGAGCTCGGCCATCACCTCCACGACCGCTGGGTTGATGGTCTCAGCGGGTGCGGTGCCGGCGGAGCGGACCACGACCCGGTCACCGGCGTGGTGGGCGAGCAGCGCGGCGGCCATCTGCGACCGGCCGGCGTTGTGGATGCAGACGAAGAGGACCTCGGGTCGGTCGTCGCTCACGGAGTCTCCTCAGGTTCGGGTGCTGCGGTGGTGGAGTGTTCGGTCGGTGCGCCGCTCGACTGAGCGGCGGCGCCGGCGGGTGCGCCGGTCGGGTGGGGGAACAGGAACAGGATCAGACCCCAGGCGATGAACATGCCGAGGACCTGGGCGAGGACGAACGGCGGCACCGACGACGGTGCGATCCCGGTGAAGGTGTCCGACAGCGCCCGGGCGATGGTGACCGCCGGGTTGGCGAAGCTCGTCGAGGACGTGAACCAGCAGGCGGCGCCGATCCACAGCCCGACGGCGAACGGCACCACCGATGCCCGCCCCGTGCGCACGCACCCGTGGATGACGAGCAGCAGGCCGACGGTGGCGACCACCTCGGACAGCCACAGCGCCGGTGAGGACCGCACCTTGGTCGACAGCTCCACGGCGGGGAGTTCGAACATGAGGTTGGCGAGCACCGCGCCGGCGCACCCGCCGAGCACCTGGGCGCAGATGTAGGCGACGGCATCGCCGGTGGTCGCGGTGCCGAACAGCCGGTCGAGCACCGTGACGACCGGGTTGAAGTGGGCGCCCGACACGGTGGCGAACACGAGGATGAGCCCGATGAGCGCGCCCATGATGGCGAAGGCGTTCTCGAGGAGCTGCAGGCCGACGTCGTCCGGGGAGAGCTGCGTGGCCATGATCCCCGATCCGATCACGGCGGTGACCAGGAACGCCGTGCCGAGCGCCTCGGCGACCAGGCGGCGGGCCAGCTCGAGTCGGAGCGTTCCCGTGCCCGTCTCGGGGGCGAGCGCGAGGTCCTGCTCGCTCGGCGTCGTTCGAGCGCCGGGGGTGGGGCCCTGTCCGGACGGTGCGGTGGCGCTCACGCAGCGACCCCGGTCAGGGTGGTGATCCGGGCACGCAGTTCGGTGACGACGGCGTCGAAGTCACGGGCCCGGCCACTCGGCACCGGATCGGGGATCGACCAGTGCAGCGGAGCGGTCGTGCGCGCACCGTCGCCGGAGGCCGTCGATGCTGCAGCGCCGAGCTCCTCGTAGGCCTGGTCGCAGACGGTGACCACCGTGGTGCGCGCCGGGAGTGGGCCGAGCCGTCGGGGCTGGGCGTCGCCCAGGTCGAGTCCGGCCCGCCGGGCCGCCGCAACTGCACCGGGGTGGACCTGATCGACGGGGTGGGTGCCGGCGGAGGTGGCGCGTGCCCCTGTGGCCTGTCGCCAGATGGCGGCGGCGAGCTGGCTGCGTGCCGAGTTGTGGGTGCAGACGAACAGGGCGGGGCCGGGGCGGAGCGTGGGGGAGCTGACCAACTCGTCGAGGGATCCGGGCACCAGGTGGACGTAGCGCCGGCGGCCGTCGCCGCTGGAGCGGGACCGCTCGATCAGGCCCGCACCGGCGAGCACGTCAAGGTGATGGGCCAGCAGGTTGGACCCCAGGTCGAGTCGCTGCTGCAGTTCGACCGGGGCGCGGTCGCTGGAGCGCAGCTCGTCCACGATTCGCAGGCGGACCGGGTCGCCGAGCGCCGCGTGCCGGGCGGCTCGGACCTCAGGTGACAGCGACGACTCGGGCACGGCCCGAGGCTGTCACGGGGCGGCAGAATCAGTCAATCTCTATTGAGTGAATTGAGCCACGGCCGCAAGTTCGGACGGGACGCCACTCGAACTCGGGCCCGGGGTGGCAGTCGGGAGCAACGGCGGCAATGACGACGTTTGCGGGAAACGCGCTGGCAGCCCCAGCTCAGCGTGAGCCGCGGCCGGCGGCGACCTCGGCGACCAGCTCGCGGGCACGCTCAGTCGAGAAGTACGGGGCGTCACCGAGTGGCACGGCCCCTGCCGACTCGATCATCGCTCGGAGCCGTTCGGCCTTTCCGCGGGTGGAATCGGCGCGTCGACCCGCCAGCACGTCGGGCCGTAGCAGCACAGCGACCGGCTTGCCGTAGCGGGTAATCGTCACCTCGTCACCGGCGATCACGCGGTCGATGAGTTCCGAAAGCGCCGCCCGGGCGTTGCTGGCCGAGACCGTCGTCATGATTCGTACTGTACGGAGGAGCTGTGACACGCGTGCGGCCCCTGATTCAGTACGGGTGACGCGATGAGCGGGCTTCACCCGTGGAGCCCCGGTCCGATGGGTTGGTCACGAGGTGACAACAATCGCCTCGCGGTTTCCCTCCACGGCGGCCCATACAGCGGGTCGGGATGAATCACGGTTACAGTCCGAGCGCGCCCGCCGGGGTGCAAGCGCCTCGAGACTCACTCAATTCCCTCTCCCTGAACAGAAGGCAGATGGGGCGCGGCGCCCGGCGGTGACCGCAGCAGTCGGTGCGAACCCAGACGGTGGTTTGGTTGGCGGCTGGTAACTCTGGACTGTCAGCCGGAAGGCATCTGGCGCGCCAGGCGGTTGCATCGGCTGCCAGCGCCGTTGGCAACTGAGCTGCACGGGGCACGGCCCACGGGCCAGAGAGATCCAGATGGGCCGGGACCGGTTACGCGACTCCGACCCTGCTTTTCAGCGTGCTCGGGCACGACGTACCGGCTCAGGTGGGAGCCCGTGAGTGTGTGCGGGCCGAACGTGCGCG
>CAINRS010000130.1 GCA_903852755.1 uncultured Actinomycetes bacterium
ACTGGATCGTCGACATCGGCGCAGCGAAGCTCGCCGACGACCCGGCCTCGTTCGACGTGGTGGTGCTGCCCAACCTGTACGGGGACATCCTCTCCGACGTCGCAGCCCAGATCGCCGGCTCGGTCGGTCTGGCCGGCAGTGCCAACATCGGCGCCGAGCTCGCCATGTTCGAGGCGATCCACGGCTCCGCCCCGCGCCGCGCCGGCCAGAACCTGGCCAACCCCTCGGGGTTGTTCCTCGGTGCGGTGCAGATGCTCGTCCACATCGGCCAGGGCGACGTCGCCACGACAGTCCACAACGCCTGGCTGAAGACCATCGAGGACGGCATCCACACCTACGACATCTACGATCCCGAGGTCTCCACGGCCAAGGTCGGCACGTCGGAGTTCGCCAGCGCGGTGATCGAGCGGATCGGCCAGGTCCCCGAGACGCTGCCGGCGGTGTCGTACCGGACCGAGGAGCCCATCCACGTGGTTGCGTCCCCTGTCCGCCGGGCGGTCAAGCACCAGGTCGGCATCGACGTGTTCCTGAACTGGGACTCGGGTTCACCCGATGACCTGGCGCAGCTGCTGCTGCCGCACGAGTCGGCGGACCTGAAGCTCGACATGGTCTCCAACCGGGGTCAGAAGGTGTGGCCCGGTGGTGCGCCGGAGACGCTGACCACCGACCACTGGCGGTGCCGGTTCCTCTCACCCGGCGACTCGGTCGCCGCCATCGAGGTGGTCGAACTCCAGCGCCGTCTGGTCGACGCCGGACTGAACCCGATCAAGACCGAGGGGCTCTTCACCTTCGACGGCCAGCCCGGATTCACCAAGGGTCAGGGGCAGTGACGGTCCTGGCGGCTCGAATCCTCTCGGAGCCGCCGTTCGGTGTCCCGGTGCACGCGACTCGGAGGTCGGTGTGAGCATCCTGCAGGGCAAGCGGATCCTCGTCACGGGGGTCGTGAACACGGAGTCGATCGCCTGGGCGTTCGCCGAGCGGGCGCAGGAACTGGGTGCGGAGGTCCTCCTCACCGCCTTCGAGCGCGACCGTGAGCGGACGCTGGAGGCGAGGGACCAACTCACGACCCCGGTCGACGTGCTCGAGCTCGACGTGACCGAACCCGAGCACTACGAGCGGTTGAGCGGCGAGTTGCGCGAGCGCTGGGGTCGCCTCGACGCTGCGCTCCACGCCGTGGCGTTCGCGCCGCGTGCGGCGCTCGCCGGTGACTTCCTCGAGGCGGACCTGGACTCGGTGCAGCGAGCCTTCGCCACGTCGACCTACTCGTACGCGTCGCTCGCCCGGGTGCTGTCGGACCTGGCCCCCGAGACCGGGGGGTCGCTCGTCGGCCTGGACTTCGACGCAGCGGCGGCGTGGCCCATCTACAACTGGATGGGGGTCTGCAAGGCCGCCCTCGAGGCAGCGAGCCGCTACATCGCCCGGGACCTGGGGCCGCGGGGGATCCGGAGCAACCTGGTGGCGGCCGGTCCGCTGACCACCCGGGCGGCCGGAGGGATCCCGGAGTTCGAGCGGCTGACCGACGCCTGGGAGGCCAACGCCCCGGTGCCGTGGGATCCGGCGGACACCGGGCCGGTGGCCGACGCCGTGTGCTTCCTGTGCTCGGACCTGTCGCGTTCGGTGACGGGGGAGATCCTCCACGTCGACGGCGGCTTCCACGCCATGGCGGCGCCACTCCGGAAGTAAGAACTTGATTACAGGTATCTGAACTCGCTACTTTGACGGCGTGAGTTCGGGGGCCCTGTCCAGTCTCGTCGATCCGGCGATCCTGTTCTTCCTGGTCGGGGTGTTCGCCGGTGCCGTCCGGTCCAACCTGGAGATCCCACCCCAGATCGCCAAGTTCCTGTCGCTGTACCTGCTCGTCGCGCTCGGGTTCAAGGGTGGTCAGCAGCTCGCCGAGGCGGGGCTGGGTGTCGAGGGACTCAAGGTGGTCGGCATCGCCCTGGTGCTCGCCGCGCTCATCCCGGTGCTGTCGTTCCTCGTGCTGCGCCGTCGGATCGACGCCTTCGACGCCGCCGCCATCTCCGCCACGTACGGCTCGGTCAGCGCCGTGACCTTCATCGCTGCGTCCAACTTCGTCGCCGGGCAGGGTGAGACCGCCGGTGGCTACACGACGGTGGCGCTCGTCCTGATGGAGTCACCGGCGATCGTCATGGCCGTGCTGCTGGCGTCGTGGGTCCGGGCCCGGGCGAGCGACGGCGCAGCGGTCCCGGCGGTGGAGGTGGTCGACCGCGCCGAGGTGGGCGTTCCGTCCTCGGTGGGAGCGCACGCGGGAGTGCCGTTGCCGGCTGACCCGGGGACGGTCGTGGAGTCGCACGCGACCGGTGAGACGGCGCTCGCCCGTGAAGCGCTCTCGGACGGCCGGACCCCGGTCGATGCGACCGGTTCGGCCCCGTTGTCGATCAGGGCGGTGCTCCACGAGGCGTTCACCGATGGTGCGCACCTCCTCCTGATCGGTTCGCTGGTCGTGGGTTTCGTCGCCGGTGACGCGGGTGGTGAGGCCATGGCCCCGTTCACCACCGGCATCTTCAAGGGGTTGCTGGCATTCTTCCTGCTCGAGATGGGCCTGCTCGTGAGTCGACAGCTGCGCGAGCTCCGGGATGTCGGACCGTTCCTGATCGGCTTCGGCCTGATCATGCCGCTGTGCTCGGCATCGATCGCCATGCTGCTCGGTGGGCTCGCCGGGCTCTCGGTGGGCGACCTGACCGTGTTGACCGTGCTGGCGGCGAGCGCGTCCTACATCGTGGTGCCGGCCGTCATCCGCTACGCCATCCCCGAGGCCCGACCCTCGAGGTACTTCACGATGGCGCTCGCCGTGACGTTCCCGTTCAACATCGTGGTCGGCATCCCGCTCTACTTCGCCGTGGCCCGGGTGGTCGCCGGGTGATCGTGGTGGCGCACCGACCCCGGGGAGTGTCCGGGCGGCGAGGAGCGGTACCTGTGTGTGCGACCGGTCACCGAACCGGGGCTGCGGGTAGCGTGACCCGATTCCGACACGACGACGGCGCCGGACCCCGGCGCCGGGGGAGGAGTTCGAGGTGACGACGACGGAGACCGGGCGGCCCGAGGCGCTCCACATCGGGGCGGAGGACCTGCCCTTCGTGGAGATCGGCGACGGCAACAAGCTCAAGGTGATCCACGTGGACACGGGTCAGGGCCTGTGGATCGTGGAGAACATCTTCCAGGCCGGGTACGTGGTGCAGACGCACCGTCACACCGGCTCGGTGTTCGCCTACACCACACGCGGTGCGTGGCGCTACCAGGAGTACGACTACGTGAACCGGGCGGGGTCGTACCTGTTCGAGCCGGCCGGGTCGCTGCACACCCTGGAGTGCATCGAGGACGACACCCACGTGTGGTTCCAGATCTACGGCGCCAACCTGAACCTGGACGCCGAGGGCAACGTGGAGAGCATCTTCGACGGCCCCGGGGCCCTCGAGGCGTACTACGCGCTCGCCGAGGCCGAGGGTCACCCGCGGCCGAACGTACTGGTGTACTGATCGTGGGTGCCGACGGCGCCGCGACCGGCGGACTGCGTCTCGGCGATCCCGATGCGTTCCTCGACGGGGTGCCGTTCGAGGAGCTCGCCGAGCTCCGCCGGAGCACCCCGGTGCTCTGGCAGGACCTGGACGGCCAGCCGGGGTTCTGGGCGGTGCTCCGGCACGCCGACGTGGTGACCGTCGCCCGCCGGACCGACGTCTTCTCGGCGTCGCTCGGCGGCATCGTGGTCGAGGACATGGACCCCGAGACCCTGGAGATGGTCCGGGGGATGCTCCTCGCCATGGACCCACCCCGGCACAACGTCTACCGCACCCCATTGGCGGACACCTTCCGGGCGGCGGTCATGGCCACGCTCGAGCCGACCATCCGGTCGATCTGCCGGGAGATCATGGAGCGGGCGGCCGAGCAGGTCGACGTCGAGTTCGTCCACGACGTGACGTCGGCCCTGCCCACCCGGGTGATCGGCCAGTTGATGGGCGTACCCGAGGCCGACTGGGATCGACTCCACGAGCTCGCCCAGCAGCAGGCCGCCGGGCAGGACCCCGACCTGGCCGGTGACGCCGACCTGAGTGCCGCCTCGATCGAGATGGCCATGTACGCCATCGAGTTCGCGGCCGAGCGACGGGCCGCGGCCGAACGCCACCCGGACGCCGAGCCCCCAGCCGACCTGACGACCCTCGTGCTGGCCCAGGAGTTCGACGGCGTGCCGATGAACGAGATCGACTTCGGCAGCTTCTTCGTGCAGCTCGTGACCGCCGGCAACGACACCAGCCGCACGATGCTCTCGTCGGGCCTGCAGGTGCTGCTCGAGCACCCCGAGCAGCTCGAAGCACTGCGAGGCGACCCGACGGGCATTCCTGTGGCCGTCGAGGAGATCCTCCGCTACGCCAATCCCCTCCACTACTTCCGGCGGACGGCGACGTGCGACACGGAGCTCGGTGGCGTCGCCATCGCTGCGGGCGACAAGGTGGCGATGTACTACACCTCGGCCAACCGCGACGAGCTGGTGTTCGACCAGCCCGAGCGGTTCGACGTGACGCGTTCGCCCAACCCGCACCTGTCGTTCGGGATCGGGTCACACTTCTGTCTGGGGGTGCACCTGGCCCGTCTCGAGGGCCGGGTCTTCTTCGAGGAGCTGCTCGCGGCGTTCCCGGAGATCGAGCTCGCCGGCCCACCGGTCCGGATCCGCTCGAACCTCAACAACGGCCTGAAGCAGCTGCCGGTCCGGCTCCTCCGGTGAGCGGAGCCGGTTCGCACCGGCGTTCGGGCCGGTCCCGGCGACCGACGGGAACACCCGGCACGCAGCAGGCGGTGACGCCGGGTCGCCAACCGTGGTGACGGCCGACCCCGCGGGAACCGACCGGTTCCCGCCCCCGCCGTACCGCGGCGCCACCGCAGGATTCGCCACCGTGCACCACAAGGAGCACGTGGTCGCGCCGGTGCTCGACCGCGTCGGACTGGTGGTCGAGGTGGTCCCGTTCGACACCGACTCGCTCGGCACCTTCTCGGGCGAGGTCCCCCGCCCCGGTCCGGCCGTCGAGGTGCTGCGCACCAAGGCGGTGGCCGGAGCCGCTGCGTCCGGTCGCTTCGGCCTGGCGTCCGAGGGGTCGTTCGGACCCGACCCGTCGCTCCCCGTCACCGTGGACGTCGAACTGGTCGGCCTCCTCGACGCGTCCTCCGAGGTGCTCGTGGTCGGTCGGGCGGTCTCCCCGGCACCGTGGGCGGTGACGGTGACGGTGCATGGGGACGTCGACGACCGGATCGTCGAGCTGCTCCACCGTGCCGGCCTGCCCGACCAACGGATGATCGTGACCTCGGCCGAGCGGTCGGCCGTCGCTCCGGTGAAGGGCCTCGCCGACCTCGACAGCGTCCGACGTGCCGTGCACGACGTGCTCCGTGCCGGTCACGGAGCGACCATCTCGAGTGACCTGCGGGCGGACCGGTCACCGGGCCGACGAGCGGTGATCCACGACGCCGCCGTCGACCTGGCCGAGCGGCTCTCGACGGTGTGCCCGACCTGTGGTGCCGGCGGATTCGGTCCCGAGTCCACCGAGCCCGGCCTGCCGTGCTCGTGGTGTGACAGTCCCACCTCGGCGACCCTCCACCGGGTGCACCGCTGCCCCTCGTGCACCCACGAGGAGCGACGCACCGTCGAGGGTGCGGCCGACCCGGCGCACTGCGCTCGGTGCAACCCCTGACTGCATCCTCCTCGGCGCGGCGGTTCAGCTCGGGTGCACGAGCAGCCGGTCGACCCCGCGGAACGGCCCCCGCTGGTGCCAGGTCGGCGGCTCGGCGAGTCGGAGGTCCGGCCACCGTCCACTCACCGCAGCGAGCATGACCTCGACCTCGGCCCGGGCCAGGTTGGCGCCCAGGCAGTAGTGGGCGCCGAAGGCGAACGAGAGCGGCTGGGGGCCGGGACGTCCCGGTCGGAACACGTCCGGCTCGTCGTACGCGGCCGGGTCGCGGTTCGCTGCGGCGAGGAACACGAGCACGGGCGACCCCGCCGGGACACCCACGCTGTCGAGGACGCAGTCCTCTCCCGCGACCCGCGCCACGTAGAGCGTCGGGGTGCAGGCGCGGAGGAACTCCGACACGGTGTCGGCGATGCTCCAGCTGCCCGACGCCACCGCTGCGTACCGTCGCGGTTCGTCGAGCAGTGTGGCGAGGCCGTTGGTGAAGAGGTCCCGGGTGGTCCGGTGACCTGCGGAGTAGAGCGTCGCTGCCAGCGAGAGCAGCTCGGCCCTGGTGAGTCGGTCACCGTCGAGCTCGGAGCTGCTCAGCGCCGAGAGCAGGTCACCGCCGGGCCGGGTCCGCCGCTCGTCGAGGAGTCGACCGAGGTAGGTGTGGAACCGTTCGGCTGCGGCGACCGCTGCGTCGAGCTCACCGGGGTCGACCCGGACCGACAGGAGCGGGCTGACCGCATCGCTCCACGCCGTGAGCTCGTCGCGGTCCTCGGCCGGGACCCCGAGCAGTTCGGAGATCACCAGCGACGGCACCTGGTGGGCGAACTCGGCGAGCAGGTCGACCGGTGCGGACCCCCGTCGGCGGTCGACGGCCTCGAGCAGTGAACCAGCGGTCGACTCGACCCACGGCCGCACGGCCTGGACGCGTCTCGGGGTGAACGCCGTCGAGACGAGCGACCGAACCCGCGGGTGGTCCGGTGGGTCCAGGAAGTTGATCCGGTGGACCATCTCGTCCCGGGCGGCGCCGGGTGGCAGGAGCGATGTGTAGAGCTCACCGATCGGTGCGCTGTGCAGGCCGGGGTGCCGGAGCGCCTCGGACGCAGCTGCGTGGCCGGTCACGGCCCAGAAGCCGCTCGCCAGGGGCCGCACCGTGCCGCCCGAACGCAGCGCGGCCAGAGTGCCGTGGGGGTCGGGGTCGTCGGTGAGCGACCCGGGGTCCCAGTCGGTCGGCTCCGGTTGCACGTCCTCGCCCCGGACTACGGGGTCACGATCGCGAAGTTCGGGTCGACGTCGTCGGCCAGGCCGACCAGCGTCAGCAGCACGCCGGCGTCGCCGTCGATGACCAGGGTGCCCTCGTCCAGCGCCGCGGCCAGGTCGAGCTGCTGGGTGACGATCCCGAGCAGGGTCGCCGCGTCGAGCGTCAGGGTGACCTGCGGTGCGGCGACCGTCTCGAGGTCCTCGACGGGATGGTGCACCAGCACGCCGTTGCGCAGCTCCATCATGAAGGACGCCTCGGGATCGGTGAACCGCCATCCGATCCGCAGGTGCTCGTCCCACGCCCGTGGTCCGTCGATGCGCACGGCGATCGCATCGAAGATCTGCTGGGGTGACAGGGCGAGGGCGAAGTCGGCCGGTGACACGTTCGACGGTGTGCCGAACACCCCGTGGCGCAGTTCGTGGGCGCCGGCGAGGAACGCGTTCCGCCAGGTCCCGTTCTCGGCGCCGAATCCGAGCTGCTCCATGGCGTCGGCGAGCAGTGCCCGCCCGTCCTGGTTGGACTCGTCGTCGAACACGACGTGCTTGCACACCTCGACGACCCACCGGTAGTCGCCCTGGTCGTAGGCGCGGCGGGCGAGCTCGACGGCGGCGTCGGGTCCCCCGAACGCGGCCACGTAGCGGTGGGCGGCCTCGACCGGCGGATGGGCCCACAGGTTGGCGGGGTTGGCGTCGTACCAGCCCATGTAGCGCTGGTAGATCGCCTTCACGTTGTGGCTCACCGAGCCGTAGTAGCCGTGGGTGTGCCACGCCCTGGTCAGCGCCGGCGGAGTCTCGATCATCTCGGCGATCTCGGGTCCGGTGTGACCCTGGTTCAGGAGCCGGAGCGTCTGGTCGTGCAGGTACAGGTACATGTCGCGCTGCACGCCGATGAACTCGAGGGCCTGATCGTGCCCCCAGGTCGGCCAGTGGTGGGAGGCGAACACCACGTCGGTCCGGTCACCGAACAGCTCGATGGTCTCGGTGAGGTAGTGGGCCCAGGCGTGGGCGTCGCGCACCTGGGCACCCCGGATGGTGAGGATGTTGTGCATGGTGTGCGAGGTGTTCTCGGCCATGCACAGCGCGCGGTGGTCGGGGAACAGGAAGTTCATCTCGGCGGGTGCCTCGGTGCCGGGGGTGACCTGGAACACCATCCGGACTCCGTCGACGACGAGCTCCTCACCGGTGTGACCGATCTCGACCGTCGGGGCGATCAGCGAGGGTGTGCCGGTCGAGGTGGTCTGGCCGAGTCCCGAGCCGATCTGGCCATCGGGCCCCTTGGGGAGCGCGGCGCCGTACATGTACCCGGCGCGGCGGGCCATGGCCGGTCCGGCGAAGACGTTCTCGGACACGGCGGCCTCCATGAAGCCGACGGGAGCGATCACCTGGACGGCCCCGGACACGACGTCGGAGTCGGAGATGATCCCCTTGACGCCGCCGAAGTGGTCGATGTGCGAGTGCGTGTAGATCATCGCCCGGACCGGTCGGTCACCCCGGTGCTCGCGGTACAGCGCGAACGCGGCGGCGGCGGTCTCCTGGGAGATGAGCGGGTCGATGACGACCACTCCGGTGTCGCCCTCGACGACGGTCATGACCGACAGGTCGAAGCCGCGCAGCTGGTAGATGCCGGGTACGACCTCGAAGAGTCCGTCCTGGATCAGCAGTTGCCCCTGGCGCCAGAGGCTCGGGTTGGCGGTGTCGGGTGCGTCGTCCTCGAGGAACGAGTAGGCGTCGAGGTCCCAGACGACCCGACCGTCGTCGGCCCGGACCTGTCGATCGGTCGACCGGGCGACGAACCCCCGGGTTGCGTCGTCGAAGTCCTGGCGGTCGTCGAACGGGAAGTCGGCGGTGGACTCGGCGATGGACCGACGGGTGGATTCCGTGCTGGGTGACATGTGCCGGATGCTACGGCAGCGTCCGTGACCGCTCCGGGCGGGCTGCTCCGGACAGGCTGCTCCGGGTGGGCTGCCCCGGGTGGCGACCGCCGGCCGGTGGGTCGGCCCTCGGGTCCGAGCGGTGCGAGACTGCGCCCATGTCGCAGCGCAACGTGCTCGGTGGCGAGCTCCAGGAGTGTGGGACCGATCCGGTGACGGGGTTCTTCCGGGACGGGTGCTGCAACTGGTCGCCCGAGAACATCGGCTACCACACGATCTGTGCCGTGGTGACCGCCGAGTTCCTCGACCACCAGGTCTCGATCGGCAACGACCTGGTGACCCCGAACCCCGACTTCAACTTCCCGGGCCTGCGCCCCGGGGACCGGTGGTGCGTCACGGCCCGCAACTGGCTACGGGCCCACCAGGACGGTGCGGCGGCTCCGGTGGTGCTGGCGTCGACCAACGAACGCACGCTCGACGTCGTCGACCTGCCGACGCTGCTCGAGTACGCCGTCGACGTGCCGCCGGATCCGGGTGCTCTGCTGGACTGACGTCGCCGTTCAGCGTTGCGGGGCGTCGATGTCCTCGGGCAGCAGCAGCGAGAGCTGCTCGGCAGTGAGCGGTCCGGGCAGGGGTGCCAGTCGGTTGGCCTGGAGCGCGAGGGCGTGCTCGAAGAGCTTGCGCATGGTGCGGCCGTTGCCGAAGTCCCGACCGCGGGGGAGATCGGCCACGACCGCCCGCAGCCGACCGAGGGCCTCGGGGCTGAGCTCCATGGCGTTGTCGGTGCAGTTCTTCAGGAAGATCGCCACGAGCTCGTCGTCGGAGTAGTCGGGGAACTCGATCGTCTGCTTGAACCGTGACTCGAGCCCCGGGTTGGAACGGATGAACTCGTCCATCAGGTCGGTGTACCCGGCGACGACGACCACGACCTCGTCGCGGTGGTCCTCCATGAGCTTGACGAGGGTGGCGATCGCCTCGTTCCCGTAGTCCTGTTCGCCGCCGCCGACGAGGCTGTAGGCCTCGTCGATGAACAGCGTGCCGCCGAGCGCAGAGGTGAAGACCTGTTCCGTCTTGATGGCGGTCTGGCCGACGAACCCGGCGACCAGGTCGGCGCGTGACGTCTCGACCAGATGGCCGCGGTCGAGCACCCCGAGCGCTGCGTAGATCCGAGACAGCAACCGGGCGATCGTGGTCTTGCCCGTTCCCGGGTTGCCCGAGAACACCAGGTGGTTCGACACCGGTGCGACGGGGAGCCCGGCGTTGCGGCGCTGTTGGTCGATCTGGGCCAGGTTCGTCAGCGTCCGGACCTCGGCCTTGACCTCGGTCAGGCCGATCCGGGCGTCGAGTTCCTGCAGCAGGTCCTCGAGCGACTCACCGTCGTCGGGGGCGTCCTCGACGTCGACCACGGTGTCACGCACGTCGAGACCGACCGACTCGGCTTGGTCGCGGAGGAACCGGTGGAACGAGTCCTCGGTCTCGGATCCGACCAGCGCCGTCTGGGTGATGGCGTAGCGGCCCAGTCGTTCGAGCGCCTGCAGGTAGCTCCGGGTGAGGCGAGACTCCGTGCCCTCGGTGGCCCGGGCGACGCCGTCGTCGACCTGCTTGCAGAGCCGGAGCGTCTCGGTGGGTGCCGGTGGGAACCCCCGCTCGACCCCCTCGATCAGCGTCCGGATCGCCTCGTCGTCGAGCGCCTCCGGTGGCTCCTGCAGGAAGTACCCGAGGAGTCCGTGGAACAGCGGCAGCTCGAACTCCGAGACCTCGTCGTCGTCGAGCACGAGCGCCGTGACCAGACGCAGGGCGTCGTAGCGGACGACCGACTGGATCGCGTCCCGGTAGTCGCCCCCCGACGAGCTCGTCACCCGCAGGTTCAACTCGCTCGCCGTGGTGGTGAACTCGTCGACGACGGCGTCGTGGAACTCCCGCTGGATCCACTCCTCGGCCTCGGCCGGGCGGACGGCCCGGGGTGGGCCGATGCCGGCCACCGGAGGTCCGGGACGGGCGATCCGGGTCGCGTCGGGGCCGGGTGGCGGCGTGCGCGGTGGAGGCGGCAGGACGGCGACCGCCGGGTCACTGCCGACCACGCCGAGGTCGGCGACGTGGTGCGTCCACGCGGCGCCGTCGAAGTACCGGTGCTCGTGGCGGCCGAACGGATCGTCGTACCAACCTTCCACGTGCCTGGTCCTCCCGGGTCCGGTCCGCTCGGTGTCGAGCGCCCGGTGGAGGCTACCGGCGCTGCGGAGTGGTCAGGCGCGGTCGCTCATCCGGCACCGGTACCGGCATCCGCGACGGCCTGGGCCTTGGCCCAGCGGTAGTCGGCCTTCCCCGAGGGGGAGCGGACCATCTCGTCGACGAACACGAGCCCCTTGGGCAGTTTGTAGGACGCGATCAGCTCGGCGGCGAAGTCGTGGAGTTCCTCGACCGAGGGCCGCACGTCGCCGCGCACCACCACCACTGCGGTGACGCGCTCACCCCACCGCTCGTCGGGGACGCCGACGACCACGGCGTCGAAGATCTCCGGGTGGCCCTTGATGACGAGCTCGACCTCCTCGGGGAAGATCTTCTCGCCGCCCGAGTTGATGCTCACCGAGCCGCGCCCGAGGAGCGTGATCTTGCCGTCGGCCTCGGTGATCGCCATGTCGCCGGGGATGACCCACCGCTGCCCGTTGATCGTGGGGAAGGTCTCCTCGGTCTTGGCCTCGTCCTTGTAGTAGCCGAGCGGGATGTGGCCCCGTCGGGCGAGGCGGCCGACGACGCCGTCGCCGGGCGTGGTGGGGTTGCCCTCGTCGTCGATGACGATCGTGTGGTCGCCGAAGGCGAACTGCGGCCGACCCTGGGCGTCGCTGCCGGCGTTGGACCCCTGGAAGCCGGTCTCGGACGCACCGAGCGCATCGAGCAGGATCACGTGGGGGAGCAGCTCGGCGTACTTGGCCTTGACCGCCGGCGACAGGATGGCGCCACCCGAGCTGATGAGGAACATCCCGGACAGGTCGACCTCGTCCGACAGGTGTTCGAGGGCGTCGGCGAGCGGCCGGGCCTGGGCGTCGCCGACCAGGTTGAGCACCTGGGCTCCCTCACGGGCCACGATGCCCCACACCTCGACGGGGTCCATGCGCCGTGCGGCGCTGAGCACCATCACGTTGCCGCCGAGCGCGCCCTGGATCGAGGACCACTGCGCGGCGCCGTGCATGAGCGGGGCGAGTGGGAAGCCGATCATCGGGTTGTTGGTCGGGGCCCGCTCGGCCACCTCCTCGGCCCGCTCGATCGGGTCGGCGAGCACGGTGAGCATCGGGCCGACGGTCGCCTTGAAGAAGTCCTCGTGGCGCCACATCACCCCCTTGGGCATCCCGGTCGTCCCGCCCGTGTAGAGCATGTACAGGTCGTCGTCGCTGCGCGGCCCGAAGTCCCGGTCGGGTGATGCCCCGGCGAGCGCCGCCTCGTAGTCGAGTGCACCGCAGATCGAGATGTCGGCCGCCGAGCCGTCGTCCCAGGCCACACAGGTCTGCAGCAGCGGGCAGTCGTCCCGCACCGCGGCGATGCGCTGGGAGAACTCCGCTCCGTGGACCACCGCAGCCAGGTCGGCGTTGTCGAACAGGTAGCGGAGCTCACCCTCGACGTAGCGGTAGTTCACGTTCACCGGGACGGCCCGCAGCTTCCACGCCGCCCACTGGGCCTCGGCCCACTCGTTGGTGTTGTACCCGTAGACGCCGACCTTGTCGCCCGGCTGCACCCCGCCGTCGGCGAGCACGTGGGCGAGCCGGTTCGCCCGCTGCTCGAACTCGGCGAAGGTGAACGAACGCCGCCCGTCGGGGGCGTTGGCGACCACCACCGCCGTGCGGTCGGGGATGACGTCGACGACGGACTCGAACAGATCTGCCAGGTTCCAGCTCATTGCCGAAATCTATGTCAGTGGTGGCCCGGTGTGCCCGTCGGCACATCCGGTGGTGGCTCGCGACCTCCCGCGGGTCCGGGTGGCCGGATGCCGACCTGCTGGATCGCCTCCACGACTGCGACCCACGACTCGTCGTCGCACTCGTCGAGGTCGGCGAGCACCGAGCCCAGGAAGAGTCCCTGCACGGCGATCGCCCACGCCCGGGCGTCGAGGTCCTCGGTGAACCAGCCCTGTGCCCGGGCGCGCTCCACCAGCTCGGTGAGCCCGTCGGTGAGTTGCCGTTGCGCCCAGCGCACCTCGTCCGCCGTCTCGTGGTCCTCGATGGCCGCGGCCAGGACGGCGAGTCGTTGCCGTCGGGCCGCCCGCCGCTCCGGGGACCGGTTGGTCCGGACCAGCCGCCGGTTCCACTCGAGGAACTGCTCGAAGGTCTCGGCGTCGTCGAGCCCGCGGCGGATCCACTCGATGTCGGCCGCCGTCGTGCGACGGAACTGCTCGGCGCGTGCCGCAGCAACCAGTCCGGCCCGGCCGGAGAAGTGGTGGTAGACGGCGCCCACGGAGACACCCGCCTCACGGGCGATCTGCGTCACCACCACCCCGCCCGGCCCGTCGCGGTCGAACCGCTCCACGGCCCGGTCGAGGATCCGGCGGTACGTGCGGTCGGCTCCTCGCCGGCGTTCGACCGAATCCGGGGGCCGATCATTCGGTTCGCTGGTCACGACCGCTCCGTAGCCTCTGCATCGTTCACCCGCCGAGGAGGTCACCATGCAGCCCCGTTCCGTGTCCAGCCGCATCACCGGTGCGATCGCCGTCGCGATCCTCGCCCTGGCCGTGACCGCCTGCGGCGGTTCCGACGAGTCGTCCTCGTCGAGCACGACCGCACCGTCCACCACCACCGCCGAGTCGACCACGACCACGGCCGCTGGGGGTACGACGGGAGCGGTCGACTGCACGGCGGTGCAGACAGCGCTCACCTCCGTCAGCCAGATCGAGCAGCAGGCCACCAGCGAGGGGTCCTCGTTCAACCTCGAGCAGTTCGAGTCGGACCTGCCGCAGCTGCGCGAGCAGGCCGGTGTGATCGAGCAGCAGGCGCAGGCCGCAGGGGCTCCTGCCGAGGCCGTCCAGCTCTACACCGAGCGCAACAACGCCGTGATCGGGCTGCTGGAGCAGCTCGCCCAGACCGAGAACCAGCAGGAGTTCCAGACGCAGTACGCCGCGTACCAGACGCCGGAGTACTCCACGGCCGCCGAGACGGTCGGAGCGGCGCTCAAGGCGGAGTGCCCGACGCTCAGCGACTGAGGCGATGCGGACCGTTCGGTCCGCGTCGCCCCCGACCTGATCCTCGGGGAGCGGGCTCAGCCGCTGAAGGGCCCGAGGACCTCGTAGGTGATCCCACCGTCGCCGGTGCGGTCACCGCTGGGTCCCCGTTGCGAACTGAAGTACAGCCGTGTCCCGTCCGGTGAGAACGCTGGGCCCGCGAGCTCACTCTCGGGTTGACCTGTCACGCGGAGCAGTGGGACCACGGCACCCTCCGGTGTGACGAGGACCAGCTCCTGGTTCCCGCCGTCCTCCCCAACGACGACGTCGCCACGGGGGCTGACCGTCACGTTGTCGACCCCGCGCAGAACCCCTGCGGGGTCGCGTTCGGGGCGGTGGATCACTCGCAGCGTCTGGCTCGCCGTCTGCAGCGCCCAGACCCGGTTGTCGCCCTTGGTCGTGAAGTAGATCGTCCCGGAGTCGTACCAGCATCCTTCGCCCCCTCGGAACACCGTCGTCCCCGGGGGCCGGCCCAGGCTCTGCGGGAACTCCTGGTCGAGCGGACCGACCCAGGTGACCTGGTCACCGTCGAGCGCTGCAGCCTCGAGCACGCCACTGCCGAGGTCGGGGTACCGGGTCGGCCGGAACCGGTACAGGCGGCCGTCCTTGGCGTCCTCGGTCAGGTAGACGTGACCAGCGACCGGATCGATGGCTGCGGCCTCGTGGTTGAACCTTCCGAGGGTCGGACGCAGCCGCCCCTGACCCGGCTTGGTCGGGTCACACTCGTAGACCTGTCCGAACAGGTTCTCCTCGCACGACAACCAGGTCCCCCACGGTGTCGGCCCGCCAGCGCAGTTGTTGTTGGTACCTCCCAGGATCCGGTACGCCTGATCGACCTCCCCGTCCGTTCCGAACGACAGGGCGCTGGCCCCGGCACCGAGTGGTGCCAAGGTCTCGCTGTTCGAGACGTAGATCCAGCCGCCGCCGGGCCGGGGGAAGCACGCACCGCCATCGGGTGCGGCGTGCCACTCGTAGGTGGTGCCCGGCACCACTTCGCGGCTCCGGGCCACCTCCCGGGCGGTGAACCCGGCAGGGAGCTGGATCCCCAGTTCGTCGGGCTCGCCGAGCGATCCGAACGGTCCCAGACTGTCGTCCCGGGTCGTCGTCTCGGGCGCACGGCTGCACCCCACGGCCAACAGGGCCGCCCCGACGGCGCCGAGCGTGAGCAGATTCCGACGATCGATCCGTACTTCGGTCACGGACGCAACCTAGGGGCGCCGTCGGCCTCGTGCGTGACCCCCGAGTGGCCGCAGTCTGGCGAGTCGGTGAATCCTCAGCCGGTCGCCTGGCGACGGGCGAGTTGGAGTCCAGGGGCGCCACGACGGCTCGTGAAGCCGCCGAGCCAGCGCTCTGCCGGCCTGCGGGCGAGGAGCTTCTCCGGGTCGGGGAATCCGTAGAAGTCGCTCTGGACCCGCTCCGGGGTGAGGTCCACCACGAGGTAGCCGCGGTGGTCGCCCGCACTCCACCGGACCTGCGGTCCGAACCCGGAGCCGTTGGAGCCCCCGGACGAGATCGATCCTGCGGCGAACTCGACGGCTCCGACTCCGGCGGACTCCCCCGGGATGTAGCTCTCCGGATCGTCGAGCACGTCGATGGCGTGGAACCGGTGGATGTCCCCGGTCAGGACGACCAGGTCGGAGCCGGACGGCGCCTGGCGGGCGAGGACGCGACCACGATCTCGTTCACCCCATCCGCCCGAACGACGGTTCGGCGCAGTCGCCGCGAACGTGGTCTGCTGGGCCAGGACGGTCCAGTCGCTGGTGGCTGCGCCCAGTTGGTCGTCGAGCCAGTCGAACTGGGCTCGTCCCAGGTACAGGTCGCCGTCGTCGGGTTCGGGCCAGATGAAGCGGCGCTGGCGGTCCACTCCGACGATCGTGGCCAGGTCGCCGTAGCGCAGCGTCCGGTAGATCCGGTTGCCGTCGAGTCGTGTGGGCATCCACTCCGAGTAGGCCTGGAGCGCAGCGGCGACCCGGAGGTCCCAGTCGCCGTCCTCGGGCTGGTGGTTGCTGGCTCCTCCGACGAACGGGTCGTCGGCGAACTCGTGGTCGTCCCAGACGTGGATGACCGGGTGGAGTCGGTGGAGTTCCTGCAGGTCGGCGTCGGCCCGGTAGCACGCGTAGCGGCGGCGGTAGTCACTCAGCGACCTGATCTCGTTCACCGGATCGTTGAGGCGGTACTCGCCGTAGGTCTCGCCCGCACCGGGGTTGGCGTATTCGTAGATGTAGTCACCGAGGTGGATCCAGGCGTCGAGGTCCGACCGCTCGGCCATGTGTCCGTAGGCGTGGAAGTTGCCGAACGCGAAGTTTGAGCACGAGGCGACGCCGAAGCGGAGCCGGTCGACGCCTCCGGACGGGGCGGTCCGGGTGCGGCCCGATGGGGAGGTGTTCCCGGCGTCGTCGACGAACCGGTACCAGTACGTGCGGCCACTGGACAGACCACCTGCCACCACGTTGACGGTCCAGTCGCGCACCGCACCCGTGCTCGTGGTCCCCTGTGTGACGACGGTCCCGAACGACTCGTCCTCAGCCACCTGCCAGAGGACCGGGACTGTTCCGCTCCGCCCGGACGGGTCGAGTCGCGTCCACAGGACGACCGAGTCGGGGTGTGGATCCCCCGATGCCACTGCGTGGCTGAATCCGGGCACGCCGCGATTCGGGATCGTCGGCGAACAGGCCGACACCATCGCAGCAGAGGCGGTGGCCGCCGCCGTGCCGAGCAGGAATCCTCGTCGGCTGGTCTCCACGTCGTCGCTCTCCTCGGCCCGGGTCCCGTCCAACTGGACTCACGTGCCCAGCGTCTGGAACGTAGGGGTGTTTCGCAGGGACGATCACCCGAAACGGGGAGGTTTCATCGAGGGTTCAGGCCACAGCCGCTCACGCGCCACTCCGGTTCCGGGTGCCGGAGGCTCGCACCTCGATCACTCGTGCCGTGAGCGCCCGGGTGAGCCCCCACCCGAGCGCGCCCCGCCGGATCTCCGAACCGGGCACTGATCTGACGGACTCACGCCGTGACGTGAGGTCGGTGACGGCGACCTCGTAGGTCGCGTCGTCGTCGAGTCCCGCGAGGAGCAGGTCGGGCGGCGGGTCCGTCGGTTCGTCGAGCTGGAAGCAGAACACCACGGCACGGTCGCCGTCGGGGGACAGGTACGCCAGCGCCGCCCGGCTCCGGTCCTCGCCCTCGACGGGGCTCACGAGCCGCCGGAGCCGGCCGTGCTGGACCAGGTCCTGGGTCCTGCGGGCCAGGGCGACGGCCCGACGACACACCGCTGTGCCCTCCTCGTCGAGCGCCTCGAGGTCGAGGTCGAACCCGAACCGGGCGGAGAGCGCGACCGCGCAGGCGAAGGGGAGGGGCCGACCACCCCAGGCGGTGACGTGGGCGGCGATGGTGCTCGCCGGGAACCAGTGGCCGCACGCCCACTGCATCCGGATGCGCGCCACCGGGTCCGTGTTGTCGGACGTCCAGAACTCGTGGAAGAAGCGGAGCGTGCCGTGGTCGGTGCGGCCACCCCCGGAGGCACACAGCATCAGTTCCACGTCCGGGTGGGCGGTCGCGACCCGCTCCATCACCTCCCAGGTGGCGTGCACCCAGTCGACCCAGGCGTTCGACTGTCGGTCGGGAGGGAGCGCCCGGGATCCCGGGTCCGTCACGGGCCGGTTGGCGTCCCACTTCAGGTACGAGGTGCCCGGTGCGATCCCGAGCACCCGGTCGACCACCCCGACCTCGAAGTCGCGGACCTCTCCCAGGAGCGGGTCGAGTGCCAGCTGGTTCCGGTGCTCACGTGGTGTCCGACGGTCCCGGATGACCCAGTCCGGGTGGGCGTCGAACAGGTCGCTGCGCGGGTTCACCATCTCCGGTTCGACCCAGATGCCGAAACGGAGACCCCGCTCCGATGCGGCCGACACCAGGCCCGGGAGACCCTCGGGGAGCTTGCGGCGGTCGACGTCCCAGTCGCCGAGTCCGGCGGTGTCGTCGTCGCGCGGATGGGAGGTGCCGAACCAGCCGTCGTCGAGCAGGAACACGTCGGCGCCCAGGTCGGCCGAGCGGTCGACGAGTCCGACGATCCGGTCGTGGTCGAACGAGAAGAACGTGGTCTCCCAGTTGTTCACGACGATCGGCCGGGTCCGGTCCGGATCACGCAGGACCCGGGCCCGGGTCCAGTCGTGGAACCGGTCGGTCAACTCCTGCCGGCCGTCGGCCCACGTCCACGCCACCACCGGCGAGGTGAAGGTGCGCCCGGGGTCGAGCACGTAGTGGGCGCCGAGCGGGTTGGCGCCCGCCCGGAGCCGGAGGTCCCTGGCCTGCTCGCCGCTGCGGGGGCGGACGTCCACGGCGAACCGGGTGTTGCCTCCCCACAGGATCGAGCAGCCGACGGTGTCCCCCGAGGTCTCCGAGGCCGGACCGTTCGGCTCGAGCAGCAGGAACGGTGACCGCTGCAGGTGCGGCTGGATCCCACCCAGACTGTCGAACACCTTGGTGCCGGGGGTGAGCCGCTCGGCGCTCCACGCCCACTCGTCGGCCCAGCCGGACCCGCCGAACTGGACCACGCTGGCCTCGGGGCCGACCAGGAACGCCGGGGCGATCGAGTCGACGTCCCACACCGTGACGGCTCCCGACTCGTCGTTGAGGACCTCGACCCACTGCTCGAGGACACCCGATGCCCGGTGGGTCCGGGTGCAGAAGGTGACCCGCAGGTCGACCTCATCGTCGATGGTGGTGATCCGGACCACCTCGTCACCGACGTCCGGTCCCGGCCGTCGCTCGACTCCCGAGAACCGCAGCCGGGTCGTGGTCGTCCCGTCCGTGTGGGTGATCCGCAGGGCCGGTGGACGGTAGGGGTCGGGACCGCCCCAGGTGGGGTGCGCGTCCGGGTACCAGACGGCGTCGACGTCGAGTGCGGCGCCGGCACCGGAGGGACCGAGCCCGACCTGGTGGAGTCGGCCGTCGTCGTCCGCCGACCACGTCCAGCCCCAACTCCCGGCGTCGAGGCGGATCGTCCGGTCGTCCGGTCGGGTCGGTGCCCGGTCACCCGTGTCCTGCACGCTGCCATCCTCGCCGATGCGCCGTGTCCCGGACCCGGTCCGACGCCCGGATGACGCCGACCCGCGAGCGCGCCATCGTGGGTTCAGTTCGTGAACATGTATCGTTCACCTCGTGTTCAGCAGCGGGGCGGGGCGATCGCAGCGTCGGTCGGGTTCGGGGATCGCTGGGGCGGACACGGAGGAGCCAGCGGACCCGGGGGTCTCCCGGCGCACGATGCTCAAGTGGTCGGGTGCGGCCGGGATGCTCGCCGTCGCCGCCCCGCTCTCGCAGGCGTGCACGATGCCGTCCCCACCACCGGGGACCGATCCGAACGGACTGATCCTCTCACCGGGGTTCACGAGCCGGGTGATCGCCAGGTCGGGCGAGGCGGTGCCGGGGACGGCGCAGTTCTACCGGTGGTTCCCCGACGGTGCCGCCACGTTCGTCGATCCCGCCGTCGCCGGCGGCTGGTACCTGACGGTCAACCACGAGGTCACGGGTGGCAACGGCGGGGTCACGAGCATCCGCTTCGCCTCCGACGGGACGGTCGTCGGCGCCCGGGCCGTGCTCTCGGACACCTCGTCCAACTGCGCCGGCGGTGCGACCCCCTGGGGGACGTGGCTGAGTTGCGAGGAGTACGACCGCGGACACGTCTGGGAGGTCGATCCGACCGGTGCAGCTCCTGCGGTCCGGCGCACCGCCCTCGGGGCGTTCAGCCACGAAGCCGCGGCCGTGGCCGCTGACGGTCGCACCTACCTGACCGAGGACCGACCCGACGGAGCCCTCTACCGGTTCACCCCGACGACACCCGGCGACCTGTCCGCCGGACTGCTCGAGGTGGCGACCGGGACCGCCCCGGGCACCCTCACCTGGGTGCCGGTGCCCGATCCGTCCGGATCCGTCACACCGACCCGGCTGCAGGTGCCGGGAACGACCCGGTTCGACGGTGGCGAGGGCATCGACACCCTCGGGAGTGACGTCTGGTTCACGACCAAGGGCGACCTGCGGGTCTGGCGCTACCGGATCGACACCGCCCAGGTGGACGTCCGCTACCAGGCGGGGGCGCCCAGCACGCTCGACGCCGTCGACAACCTGTGGGCCGACGAGGCCTCTGGTGCCCTCGTGGTCGCCGAGGACGGCGGCAACATGGAGCTCGTCGCCATCCGGCCCGACGACTCGGCCGTGGCGATCGTCCGCATCCCGGGACAGGACGGGAGCGAGGTGACCGGGCCCTGCTTCAGCCCTGATGGTCAGCGGCTCTACTTCAGTTCGCAGCGAGCCCCGGTCGGTCCGGTCGGTGCGCCCCTCGGCGTGACGTACGAGGTCACCGGACCGTTCGACACCCTGCTCGGCCGCGCCTGAGGCTGCGCCATCCCGTCGCCTCAGGCGGCTGTGTCATCCCGTCGCCTCAGGCGGCTGCGCCATCCCGTCGCCTCAGGCGGCTGTGACATCCCGTCGCCTCAGGCGACGGTGTGCACGACTCCCTCGGGTTCGACGATGACGAACCCGCCGGGTGAGAACTCCAGCTGGAACGCCTCGCCCGACCCCCGGCCGATCAGGGCACCGGCGCTGAACGACGACCGCACCGTCACCTGCAGCCCGGCGGTCCACGCCACGACGGCGTTGGGGTCGACACAGGTCCTCGCCTCGGACGTGTCGAGCACCACGGGCCAGTCGGACGCGAGGATCACGGTCCCCGGCCCGGTCAGCGTCACGTTGAACAGGCCACCGGCCGCCGCGGCACCGATGCCCCCCTTGATGGCGTTGATGTCCCACGACACGGAGTCGTCGAAGCCGAGCAGGGCGCGCGACGACGCGGAGATCCGTTCGCCGGGGCCCAGGTCCAGCAGGTGGAGCCGGTGGTTCCGGTGCGACACGAACAGCTCGCCGGCACCGGAGCAGCGCATGAGCCGGACGCCCTCGCCGGTCAGTGACGCCTTCACGAACCGCTTGGCTCCGGAGCCCTCGTACGCGAACTGCACCTCACCCTGGTAGGCGATCATTGCGCCCCGGGTCACCAGGAGCGGGGTGCCGAGCGTCACCTTGACCACGGCCGGGTTCTGGCGGGTCATCCGTCCGGTGGTCGGTTGCTCCCGGTTCTCCCGGGCGAACAGGGTCGAACCCGCGAGTCCCGAGGACGGTGCCGGCGACTGTCCGCCGACGCCCGCTCCGTCGCCGTCCGGGGCGGCGGCCGCCACCTCCGGTGCCGGAGCGGTGTGCTCGGTCCACTGGGTCCCGTCCCACCACCGCAGTTGTGAGGGATCCTGGGGGTCCGGGTGCCACGCTGCCTCGTCCACGGTCGTTCCCTCCCGCCCGGACGGGTGGACGGGACTGACCACCCCTCGACGCCTGGGGAATCTACCCTGAGCGACGATCACATCGGGATTGCGCGACGAAGCGGCCGGGTCCACCATGGAGGGGCCGAGTGTCGGCGAGAGCGGGAGATGACGTGGGAACCAGCAGCGACCTGCAGACGGAGCGCAAGGTGCGAGGTGCGCGGATCGGCGTGTCCGCACTCCTCGTGCTGCTCGGCGCCGCGTTGCTCGTCGGACCGCTGGCGGGAAGCGCCCAGGGTGCGGGTTCGAGCGGGGCTGCTGCGTCGCAGCCCGGTTCGCTGATCGCGGTCACGTTCACCCCCAAGGCCTCACCGCCCGACTGCGTGCCCTTCCCCGCCGACGTGGTGCACTCCGCCGGGAGCACGGCCACGGTGTTCGCCATCACCATCACCGTCGACCGGCGGCTGTGCGCTCCCGTCGGTGCGACCGCAGCGGTGTACGACATGCCGAGCACCACACAGGCCTGGCCCCAGACGCTCTCCGAGCGCAAGGTCCTCACCCTGCAGGACAGCGGCACCTACGTGGTGAGCTTCACCAAGGCCTGCCGTCGGATGCAGTTCGACCTGATCGCCGGGACGTCCAACTCGGTCACGCCCCAGCAGATCTCGCCGACCGGCCCCTGGCACGGGCCCCTCCTGTTCCCCTTCGACCTCAACACCGCGCTGCAGTGGACCGGGTGCACCCCGTTCACCACCACCGTCCCGTCGACGACCACGAGCGTCCCAGGGCCGACGACCAGCAGCACCACCTCCTCGACCACCACCTCCTCGACCACCACGTCGTCGACCACGACCTCCTCCACGACCTCCTCCACGACCTCCTCGACCACGACCTCCTCGACCACGGTGCCGAGTTCGACGACCACACCGTCGTCGACGACGACCGTTCCCGGCTCGACCACCACGGTGCCGGCCGACGTCGCCGGTGAGACCACGGTGCCGACGAACCGGGCCGAGGTGGCCGGCATCACCGCCACCTCGAACCGCCTGGCGTTCACCGGCATCAACCCGGTCAACTTCGTGGTCGGCGGGGGGCTGGTGGCGCTCGGCCTGCTCCTGATGATGCTGGGCCGTCGCCCGGTCGGCCACCGCTGACCGCTGCGTCCTCACGCTCACGTCGCCCCGGAGTCCCCGTCGGCGTCCGGAGCTGAGACGCTCAGGCCGACGAACGGTCTCGCTCGACCTCGTCGAGCGACTCGTACTCCTCGCTGGTGTCGACCCAGTGCTCGAACTCGATGATCCCGAGTTCGGTGAAGCGGTCACGCAGCCACCCGTCACCGGCGTCGATCAGCCCGAGCTTCCTGCAGTTCGGGACGATCTTCGAGAACAGCATGGTCCGGAACACCCGCTCCTCATCGGAGCGCTCGGCGAGCATCACCCGGACGATGGGCTCCGGGTCGACGCCCATCCGTTCCCAGGTGTCGGTGTGGAACCACCTGTCGCGCAACCGGAGCACCGCCTCGTAGGCGAACTCCTGACGTTCCCGGAGCTCCGCTGCGGACATCGACTCGTAGAGTTCCTGGAGTGACAGTACGCCGAAGGCCACGTGCCGCGCCTCGTCGCTCATCACGTACCGGAGGAGTTGCTTGAGCAGTGGTTCGTCGGTGATCGAGTGGATGAACCCGAACGCGGCGAGCGCCAGACCCTCGACCATGATCTGCATGCCCAGGTAGGTGATGTCCCACCGCTCGTCGGCGATGATCGCGTCGAGCAGCCGACCGAGGTGCGGGTTGATCGGGTGTTCGCCCGACATCTTCTCGTCGAGGTAGCGGGCGAAGACCTCGACGTGCCGGGCCTCGTCGATGACCTGGGTGGCGCCGTAGTACTTGGCATCGATCCACGGGACCTGTTCGACCAGCTTGGCCGTGCAGATGAGCGCTCCCTGCTCGCCGTGCAGGAAGTTCGAGAGCATGGCGTTCTGCTGCTGGATCCCGAACTCCGTCCACTCGGCGTCGGTCCATCGCGCGACCTCGGAGCCGTAGCTCGCCGCGAGCTCCTTGAACCGGGTCGTCGCCGGTGTGACCGTCATCTGGGCCGCCATCCGCTCCTGGTCGACGTCCGTGTCCCACGGGAGGTCGGTGGCCCCGTTCCACTGCGAGGTCTTGGCCTTCTCGTAGAGCCTCGAGAGCCCGTCCCGGCTGCGGTCGTAGTCCCACGTGAAGGCGATGTCGCCGGCACTCGTCACGGCGTGTTCCTCGCCGGGCACGCTCCGCCCTGCCGCCAGGATCGACTGGATCTCGTCCTCGGTCGTGCTCACGGTGCCTCCCCTGTGGCCCGATCGTGGTGGTGGGAGTCGCCCCTGCCCGGTCACGGACCCGTTCTCGTGGATGCATGTTCGCACAGGTCCCCCGGGTGGATCTTCCCGGGTGCCACCGATTCCGGGCTGCGGGGCGGTTCACTGGAGGGGTCCGGCCTCCCGGACGGGCAGGCGGCAACGGGGCCGACTGCGAACAGGAGGAACTGCCGTGCACAGCTCGACCAACTGCCGTCAGTGTCGTGGACTCGCCGCCGGAGCAGCCGACCGGTGTCCGGAGTGCGGGAAGTGGGTGCGCCGACCCGACTACTTCCCGACCGCGGCTGCGGCCTCGAGGACCAGGGGTAGCTAGCCTCTCCCCTCCATGGCAGATCGAGCCCGCTTCGCTGAGCAGGCCTCGCCGTTCATCGATCAGCTCTACGGCGCCGCGCTCCGGATGACCAGGAACCCGGCCGACGCCGAGGACCTGGTGCAGGAGACGTTCGTGCGCGCCTACCGCGGGTACGAGTCCTTCCAGGACGGGACCAACCTCCGCGCCTGGCTGTTCCGGATCCTCACCAACACCTTCATCAACAGCTACCGAGCCGCCCAGCGGCGACCGGAGCAGAGCGAACTCGACGACGTCGAGGAACTCTTCCTCTACCGCCGGATCGGGGGCCTCGAGGCGGCGGCGCTCGGCCGGAGTGCCGAGGACGAGCTGATGGACCTGTTCACCGACAGCCAGGTCCACGATGCGCTCGAGGCGCTCCCCGAGCAGTTCCGGCTGGCCGTGCTGCTCGCCGACGTGGAGGGCTTCTCCTACAAGGAGATCGCCGAGATCCTCGACGTCCCGATCGGCACGGTCATGAGCCGGCTCCACCGTGGAAGAAGAGCGCTCCAGAAATCGTTGTACGAATTCGCCCGGGAGCGAGGTGCGATCCGGGGCCCGTCGCCGGACGCCGGCGCGGGCGGAGCCGAGGACCCGGGGCGGCCGGGGCCGGAGACACCATGACGACGAACGCCCACGACCACGACGAGCACGCCCACGGCGATTCGGTGCACGAGCACCGATGCGACGACGCCATCGCCCAGGTGCAGGCGTTCCTCGACGGCGAGCTCGACGAGCAGACCGTCGCCAGCATCGAGGCGCACCTCCAGGAGTGCTCCCCGTGCCTCGAGGCCTACGACTTCGAGACGGAGCTCCGGAAGGTCATCGCCGCCAAGCTCTCCGACGACGTGCCCGGCGACCTGCGCACCCGGTTGATCTCGGTCCTCGACCGGCTCGAGTCCGAGGGCGTGGAGGACTGAGCCGACCCGGGGCCGCGTGTGACCGGCCTCGGCGGCCCGACCTAGACTGACGGCATGTTCCTCGCAGCAGAGGCCTCGATGTCCCCGGTCTGGCACTTCTGGCTGGCCGTCCCGATCGCCCTGGGCGCGATCGCCGCGCTCATCGCCGTGATCGCCGGCTACGTGATCAGCGTGAGCCGGACGCGGTACCCCAAGAGCGACACCTGAGCGGCGCGTGACCGACTCGATCGACTGGGGCCTGGCAGAGCAGGTCGCACGTCGTATCGCCGGGTCGGACCCGTTCGCCGACTCGTACCACCGTCAGGGGATGGAGCGCGACTTCCTCGAGTTCACCGAGCGCGCCCAGACCTACGTGGAGGCGGAGACCGGCCTCACCTCGTCCGCCGGCCCGGCCCGGGCCCGGGTGGTCGACCGGATCGACTGGGTCCGGGCCAACCTCGCCTCGTACCAGCGGCTGCTCCGGCCGATGCTGCGACGGCTCGAGGACCGACTCGACGGCCCGTTGTCGCTGGTGTCCAACAAGGTCGCCGGGGTCGAGCTCGGGGGGCTGCTCGGTTGGATGTCGACCCGGGTGCTCGGCCAGTACGACCTGCTGGTGCTCGAGGACGAGGATCCCGAGGAGCAGGACCTCGTCTACTACGTGGGCCCCAACATCCTGTCCCTCGAGAAGCGGCACTCGTTCCCGCCGGGTGAGTTCCGGTTGTGGGTCGCCCTCCACGAGGTGACCCACCGGACCCAGTTCACCGGTGTGCCGTGGCTCCGTCCGCACTTCCTCGGACTCGTCAATCAGCTCGTCGACTCCACCGAACCGGATCCGACCCGGTTGTTCACGGCGGTCGGTCGGGTGGCCGAGGCGGTGCGCACCCGGACGAACCCCCTGACCGACGGCGGCGTGGCCGGGCTGTTCGCATCGGCCGAGCAGCTGCAGGTGATGGAGCAGGTCGGCGGCCTGATGAGCCTGCTCGAGGGCCACGGGGACGTGACGATGGACCGGGCCGCAGCGTCACAGATCCCCTCGCAGGCGCGGTTCGCCCGGGTCCTGCGGGCCCGTCGACAGCAGGCCAACCTGGCGACCCGGCTCATCCAGCAGATCGCCGGGATCGAGGCCAAGCTCGCCCAGTACGAACAGGGGGAGCGGTTCATCGAGGCGGTGGAGCGGGCTGCAGGCCCGGAGATCGTCCGGCGGGCGTTCGAGGCGCCGGAGATGCTGCCGTCGCTCGCCGAGATCCGGGACCCGTCGCAGTGGTTGCGGCGGCTGGGTGTCCGTTCGGCGGCGTGAGTCCACGACGTCCTGACCCGTCGGATCCGGTCGTCGGTGCCCTGCTCGCCAGGACCACCTTCCCACCGGGCGCCGGCGAGCTCCGCTGTGCGGTGTCGGGCGGCGCCGACTCGTCGGCCCTGTTGGCGCTGGCAGTCGCGACGGGCCGACGTGTGGTCGCGGTGCACGTGGACCACGGGCTCCGTCCCGACTCGGCCGACGATGCGCGCTCCGTCGCCGAGCTGGCAGTTGCCTGGGGTGCGACGATCGAGTCGCACCGCGTCGACCTGCGTGACGGCCCCGACCTCGAGGCCCGGGCCCGGGAGGCCCGTCACCGGGCCGTCGGTCCGGGCACCCTCTGGGGTCACACCGCCGACGACCAGGCCGAGACGGTCCTGCTGCGGCTCGTGCGGGGGACCGGTCCGGTCGGTCTGGCGGCCATGCGGCCCGGCGACCACCCCCTGCTCGCCCTGCGGCGTCACGAGACGCAGTCGCTGTGTCGGCACCTGGGCGTCGAGCCACTCGCGGATCCGGCCAATCTGGACCCCCGGTTCGACCGGGTGCGGATCCGGGCCGAGGTCCTGCCGCTCCTCGACGATGTCGCCCGACGCGACGTCGTGCCGCTGCTCGCCGGACTGGCTCAGCGCTCGGCCGAGCTCGTCGACCTGCTCGACCTGCTCGCCGCCGAGGTGGACCCCACCTCGGTCAGCGACCTGCGGTCGGTGCCGCGGCCCGTCGCCGTGACCGCGTTCCGTCGCTGGTGGACCGAGGCCACGGGGGGACTGCCCCCACCCGACGCCGCCGCCACCGACCGGGTGTTCGCTGTGGTCGACGGGTCGGCCCGGGCCTGCGACGTGGTCCGCGGCTGGTCGCTGCACCGGACCTCCGGCCGGCTCCGGCTGGACGCCGCCGGTCCGACACCACCGGTGCGAGGGTCGGGACAGGTTGGTGGGCGGTGATCAGCGGTCGGTAACGTCGACCACGTGAGCCCGGCGCCCCTCGAGTCCTTCGACGACGACCCACGTGTCGGCGACACCGTGCTCAGCGAAACGCAGATCGCCGAGCGGATCCGGGAGCTCGGACGGGAGCTCACCGCTGACTACGCCGACGAGCGACCGCTGCTCGTGTGCGTGCTGCGGGGGGCGTACGCGTTCGTCACCGATCTGGCACGGGAGATCGACCTCCCGGTCGAGATCGATTTCATCGCGGTGTCGTCCTACGGGGCCTCGACCCGGACCTCGGGGGTGGTCCGCCTCGTCAAGGACCTCGACGTCGACCTGACCGGCCGGCACGTCGTGCTGGTCGAGGACATCGTCGACACAGGTCTCACGCTCCGGTACCTGCGCCGCAGTCTCGAGGCACGTGGTCCCGCCAGCCTGGAGGTCTGCACCCTATTGGCCCGCGAGTCGGCGGACCTCGAGGGACTCGGTGTCCGGTACGTCGGGTTCACGATCCCCGGCGAGTTCGTCATCGGCTACGGGCTCGACGTCGACGAGCGGTACCGGAACATGCGCCACATCGCCGTCTACGTCGACCCCGGCGTCTGAGGTGCGTCGCCGACCTCAGATCCGCCCGGCCCGCAGCAGGCTGCGGTAGGCCCAGATCCCCGGGGGCACGGGGAGCCAGAACGTCAGGAGCCGGTACAGGAACACCGTCGGGATGGCGAGACCGAGCGGCACACCGAACAGGACGAGCCCGGCCACCAGGAGGAGTTCGACCACGATCAGCCCGCCGGGTGTCGGTGCCGGCGCGGCGATCACGGTGACGACCAGGAAGGTGAGTGCGAGCTCCAGGAAGTCGCCCTCGACCCCGACCGCCCACGCCGAGAACACGAGCGCGCTGCCGTACGACGCGGTGACCAGCACCGAGCCGACCAGCAGCTGGAGGATCCGGCGAGGACGGTCGACCACCGCCCGCAGGCCCCGGCCCGCCTGCCGGATCGCCGGGAGGAACGTCGCGGTGACCTGGGCTCGCCACGACGGGATGAGCGCTGCGACGGCGAGCGTGAGCACGGTGAGTGCGAGCGCCGTCAGGGCGATCCCCTGTCCCAGTGGGTCCGCAGCGAGCTGGACGGTCTGGTCGCTGATGCCGATCCGGGAGGTGACGGTCAGCAGCAGCAGGTGGACGACGAGCCCGGTCACGGTGACCAGGCCGACGGACTGCAGGGCGTCGTCCAGGGTCACCCCCTGACGGCGGAGGAACCGAACGGCCAGGCCGAGGCTGCCTCGCCGGGTCCCGGTGACCCGGTTGGCGAACGACGATGCGACCCGGGACTCGAGGGTCGGGACGAACTGGAGCGCATCCCGGAATCCACCGATCTGCGCGAGCGTCGCACCGACGTATGTCAGCACCGAGGCCGTGACCGCAGCCGCCAGCGTGAGCGGTTCGGGTGAGGTCAGCGCTCCGAACGCCCCCAGCTCGCCGGTGAGCGCGCCGAGGGCCACCCAGAAGATCGCGGTGGCGACGACCCCGGCGAGGAGCGGGAGCGGCCTCGCAGGCTCCAGCGGTTCGAGTGGGACGTCCTCGACGCCGGTCCGGCGCTGGACCTCGGCGCGGAGCGGTTCGAACAGCTCGTTGTCCCGCAGCGCCGTGCGCGTCGCACTGCCCAGTGCGAACGGCTGCAACCTGGGCAGGCTCCGACCCAGCGTCACGGGCCCGAGGTTCCGCTCCGCGGCCGCCACGGCCGACTCGACACCCACCACCGTGGCGGTCGACCCGAGCAGTTCGGCGACGTCGGTGTCGAGCAGCAGGTCCGAGGCGGCGAGCTCGGCGAAGCCGAAGTCGATGATCCACGCCCGCCCGTCCCGGGCCAGGAACACATTGGCGAGCCGCAGGTCACGGTGGGCGATGCCGGCCTCCCGCATCGTGACGAGCTGGGCCCAGACCTCGTCGAGGGTCGCGTCGTCGAGCGCCGTGGCATCGACGCGGTCGAGTGATGCTCCCTCGATCGCATCGAACGCGAGCAGCATGCCGGTGACGCCGACGGTCGAGACGGCCTCGAGCTCCGGCGTGCGCACCCCGACGCTGGACGCCCGGAGCGAGAGCAGGGCCTCGTGCTCGACCGCCCGCCGGAGGGACGGGAACGGCCGTTCGTCACCGGCGCTGCGCAGGGTCAGGATCCGGACCGCCCGGAAGAGCAGGTCGGCGGACCGGTTGTCCTGGTCGAGGACCTTCACGAAGAGCCGGCGACCGTCCATGGTCCTGGCGAACCACGGGGTGGACCCCCGGGCGTCGACCGATGCCGGTGTCGCATCGGCGATGCGGAAGCCGTTCCGCGCCAGCGTCGCGGTGATCTCGGCAGCCGAGGGGCGGCTGTCGGGTGTGCCGAACGCCAGGGCGACGAGTGCTCCACAGGTGATGCCGGCGCCCACGTCGACGAGGAAGCCGACGGGCGGGATCGAGTCAGCGGTGAACCCGACGATGATCTGCGTCGCGACCAGGCCGATGCCGAGTCGCTTCGTCGTCCGGTTCAGGTACGGCAGTCCGACGACCAGCGCTGCGACGAACGCCGCCAGGAGCGAGTCGTTCGGTGTGAGCATCACCGCAGATCCGGCCAGGTCGCTCGACGGCCGGTAGGCGTCCGGGAAGAGCGACGGCGGGGTCGTCGTCGAGATGCCAACGAGCGTCTCGCTCGTGGCGACGGCGGCGAGTGCCGCCAGGTTGACCAGTCCGAGGAGCCGCCACGAACGGGCGCGGATCAACCGGATGTTCACCACGAAGGGCGTCACCAGCAGGATGCTCGCCACCACGACCAACGGGACGGTCGACAGCCACTCCGGCAGGAATCCCGTGGCGGAGTCCAGATCCAGGAAGAACGCTGTGACCGAGTTGTCGAAACGCCACGTCACCACGACGCCGGCGGCCAGCACGACGAGCCCGACGACCAGCCGGAACAGCGACGTCGGGCTCCGGACCATCGCCGGTCGGGCGCGGTCGCCCGGTGTGGCGATCCCGTCGGGGGCGTCGGACGGTTCGTGGTGGCTGGTCGAATCGACCGCCCGGGTGGCGTGGTCGTCAGGAACGATGCGATGTTACCGACGCCCGTCGTGAGGACCGTCGGTGTGGCCCGCTGGCGACCGGCACTGCTCGGAAGCGTCGCCCCGGGACCGCTTCCTCGGCGGTGCCACTAGCCTGCCGTCATGGCGGCGTCCCCCCGACGAGGTCGGCCAGCAGGAGGCCGCCCGGCCTGGTGGTGGGTGGTCGGCGCGGTGGTGGTGCTGGCGGCCGTGGCGGGGACGTGGTGGTGGATCGCCGGCCGGAGTGAGCCGCCGACCGAACTCCGTCTCGACGAGTTCCAGACTGCGCTCGCCGAGGACCGGGTCGCCACGGCGACGATCGTGGATCGTTCAGCGACGCTCGAGGGCGAGCTCGTCGGAGGCGAGCGGTACACGGTGGCGTACCCGGAGGCGTTCGGCGAGCAGCTGACCAGGGAGCTGCTGCGTGCGGGCGTGCCCGCCGAGGTCGACAACTCGGAGCCGACCACATGGAGCGACATCCTGCTCGGTGTGGTCCCGACGGTCCTGATCGTCGGGGTCTTCCTCTGGTTCGTGCTCCGCATGCAGGGCGGTGGCAAGGCCGCAGGGTTCAGCCGGACCAAGGCCCGCGTGGACGGTGAGGTCCCGGTGACCTTCGACGACGTGGCGGGAGCCGACGAGGCCACCGAGGAGCTCCGTGAGGTGGTCGAGTTCCTGCGCGACCCCGATCGGTTCGCCAGGCTCGGGGCCAGGGTCCCGGCCGGTGTGCTGCTGGTGGGTCCCCCCGGAACCGGCAAGACGTTGCTCGCCCGCGCCGTCGCCGGCGAGGCGGACGTGCCGTTCTTCTCCATCTCCGGGTCGGACTTCGTCGAGATGTACGTGGGGGTAGGTGCGTCCAGGGTCCGGGACCTGTTCCGTCAGGCGCTCGCCCGGTCGCCGTCGATCGTCTTCATCGACGAGATCGACGCCGTCGGCCGGCACCGTGGCACCGGCGTCGGAGGCGGTCACGACGAACGGGAGCAGACGCTCAACCAGCTGCTGGTCCAGATGGACGGGTTCGCCGCCGACAGCGGCGTGGTGCTGATCGCCGCGACCAACCGGCTCGACGTGCTCGATCCGGCCCTCCTGCGCCCGGGGCGGTTCGACCGGCACGTGGTCGTCGACCCGCCGGACCGGGCCGGCCGACTGGCGATCCTCGAGGTCCACACCCGATCGACCCCGCTCGATCCGGACGTCGACCTGGATGCGGTCGCCCGCCGCACCCCCGGCACGACAGGCGCCGACCTGGCGTCGATCGTCAACGAGGCGGCGATCACCGCGGCGCGTCGGGGGTCGACGACGGTCGCGCGGAGCGACCTGGCCCGGGCCGTCGACCGCGCGGTCGCCGGCCGGGAGCGGCCGTCCCGGGTGCTCTCCGATTCCGAACGCCGGGTGATCGCCGTCCACGAGGCGGGACACGCGCTCGTCGCCCACGTCACGCCGCACACCGACGAGGTGCACCGGATCTCGATCGTGGCCCGCGGGGTGGCGCTCGGCCACACGTTGATGCTGCCGACCGAGGACCGGCACCTGCACAGCCGACCGGAGCTCGAGTCCCGACTGGCCGTGCTGCTCGGTGGTCGGGCCGCAGAGCAGGTGGTCGTCGGACAGGTCACGACCGGGGCGGCGGACGACATCGCCCAGGCGACCCGACTGGCGCGGTCGATGGTCACCGAGTTCGGGATGAGCGACCAGCTCGGCCCGCAGCGGATCCTCGACGGCGGCGATGCGCCGTTCCTCGGCCGGGACGCCGCCCGGCCGGGGAGCGTGTCACCCGAGACCTCGGCGCAGGTCGACGCCGAGGTGGGACGACTCGTCGACGAGGCCTCGGAGCGCGCGGTGGCGATCATCGAGGCCCACCGTGCGGTCCTCGACCGGATCGTCGGGGCCCTGCTCGAGCACGAGACACTCGAGGACGACGCGCTCGCTAGCCTGCTCGGCGCCGCCGCTCCGGCGGCACCCGGCTCGGACGGAGGTGACGGCCGTGGATGAGCAGACCTCAGGGGCCGCCGGCCCGGATCGGCCGGAACCGTCCGGAGAGCGAGCCGGTTCCGCACCGGGACCCGGTTCGACCGGGAACACCTCCGCCGTCGGTCCGGTTGGAACGGGTGTCCACCAGGGAGGTGCATCCGTGTCCCCAACCGATCCGACCGACGTCGCCGCATCCGGAGAGACGCTCACCGATGCCACCGCCCTGGGGGTGATCGACCCAGATCGTGACCTGCACGTGGCCGGGGCCATGCCGCTCACCGTCGAGATGGCCGGGGTCGACCACGCCCGCATCGAACGAGCGGTCCGCGAGATCCTCTACGCCATCGGCGAGGACCCCGAGCGCGACGGCTTGCAGGACACTCCGGCCCGGGTGGCGCGCATGTACGCCGAGACCTGCGCCGGCCTGCACGAGGATCCGTCACGCCACCTCAAGGTGACCTTCGACGCCGGCCACGACGAGATGATCCTGGTGCGTGACATCCCCGTGTACTCCATGTGCGAGCACCACCTCGTGCCCTTCTTCGGTCGGGCACACGTCGGGTACATCCCCAACGCCGACGGCCGGGTGACCGGGCTGTCCAAGCTGGCCCGGCTCGTCGACGGGTTCGCCAAGCGGCCCCAGGTGCAGGAGCGACTGACCACGCAGGTGGCCGATGCCATCGAGGCGGCGCTCGATCCGAGGGGTGTGCTGGTGGTCATCTCGGCCGAGCACCTCTGCATGTCCATGCGGGGTGTGCGCAAGGCCGGATCCTCGACGGTCACCTCGGCGGTTCGTGGTGTGTTCCGAACGGACCCTGCGGCACGCATGGAGGCCATGCGCTTCGTCGACCGCCCCGACTGACGCCGCCGTGAGCGCTCCGCCCGGGGCGGCATCCGCGGTGGCGCCCGGCGCTGCCACTGCGTCATCCGGGGTCGAGGTGATGGGTGTCCTCAACGTGACACCGGACTCGTTCTCCGATGGAGGCGAGCACCTCGCCGTCACGGCTGCGACGCGTCGGGGTCTCGAGATGCTCACCGAGGGCGCCACCGTCGTCGACGTCGGTGGGGAGTCGACCCGGCCGGGAGCCACACCGGTCGACCCGGGCACCGAGATGTCGCGGGTCCTCCCGGTGGTCGAGGCGCTGGCATCACCCTGCGCCGCCGTCGGCGCCCGCCTGTCGGTCGACACCCGGCACGAGGCGACCGCCCGGGCGGCGGTCGCCTGCGGGGCGACCGTGCTCAACGACGTCAGCGCGTCCCTGGCTCCGGTGGCGGCCGAGCTCGGGGTGGCGTGGATCGCCATGCACATGGCCGGCGAACCCGGGACGATGCAGCGGGACCCCCGCTACGACGACGTCGTGGACCAGGTGCGGTCCTTCCTGGCGGACAGAGCGGACTGGGCGCGGTCGATCGGGGTCCCCGAGGTCTGGGTCGACCCCGGGATCGGGTTCGGCAAGACCACGGCCCACAACCTGGCACTGCTCGGAGCGGTCGGGGCACTCGTGTCCGACGGATCCCCGGTCGTGATCGGGACGAGTCGGAAGCGGTTCCTCGGTGTCATGGCCGCCCGTTGTCGGGCAGGCCTGCCGCCACATCCCGGTCCGGGTGACGACACGGTTGATCCGACCGCACCTGGAGTGGTGATCCAGCCACTCGACGTGGGAGAACGGCGGATCGGTTCGCTGGTGACGGCGGGTTGGGCCATGATCCACGGGGCGCGGATGGTCCGTGTCCACGAAGTGGCGGCCACGGTCCGGCTGTCCCGGGGTCTCACCGGGGGCGAGGTCGGGACCGGACCCGGTTGACGAGGTGACGCAGCGATGGCGAAGGGCAAGTGGGCGCAGGGAATCCAGCCCCGGCACTTCCACTGGATCATCCAGGACCAGCTCGCCGTGTGCGAGCGACCCGGCGGGTTCGGGACGAACCACCGGAAGGTGCGGCGTCAGGAGGAGATCATCTGGATCCGGGAGCAGGGCTTCGACCGGGTGATCTCCCTGTCGAGTGCACCGAACAACCTGCACAACTACGACGAGCTGGGCGTGGCCTGGGCCCACTGGCCGTTCCCGTCGCACGAGGATCTGGGTGCCTACCTGGATTCGTCGTACACCAACCTCCAGCAGTTGCTGAAGGCCCGACAGAAGCTGGTGATCCACCAGGACGAACTCTCCATGCGGCTCTGCGGGTTCCTGGCCGGCTACCTGGTCTGGAGTGATCTGGTGCCCGAACCGCCCAAGGCCATCTCGGTCGTCGAACACCTGACCGGCCGCCAGCTCGAGGCGGACGGCCGGGAGGTCGTCGGCGAGAGCATCCGGCTGGCCAACTGACGGGCCGGGTGGTCGGTGTGCCGGGTGACGTGATCGAGCTGCGCGGACTCCGGTTCGCCGCGGTCGTGGGCGTGCTGCCCGAGGAACGCGAGCGGGCGCAGCCGCTCGAGTTCGACCTCGACGTGGTCGCCGATCTGGCTGCGGCCGGACGGTCGGACGACCTGTCCGACACGATCGACTACGGCGCGCTCTGCGAGCTCGTCCAGCGGGTGGTCGAGGATCTGCAGCCGCTGCTGCTGGAACGGCTCGCCGAGCGGGTCGCCGCAGCGGTGCTCGCCGCTGACGAACGGATCACGTCGGTCGACCTGGTCGTGCGGAAGCTGCGACCCCCGGTGCCCCAGCAGCTCGACACGTCGGGTGTGCGGATCCGGAGGAGTCGGTGAGCAGCGCCCGGCGACGTGTGTTCCTGTCCCTCGGCTCGAACCTGGGCGACCGGTTGGCCCACCTCTCCCAGGCGATCGACTCGCTCCCGGACGTGGTCGCCGTGTCACCCGTCTACGAGACCGACCCGGTGGGCGGACCCGACCAGGACGCGTTCCTGAACGTCGTCGTGGAGCTCGTCACGGCGATCGAGCCACGTGACCTGCTCGCCATCTGCCACCGGATCGAGGCGAACGCCGAGCGGGTGCGGGAGGAGCGCTGGGGGCCACGCACGCTCGACATCGACGTGATCTGGGTCGAGGGCGTGCAGAGTGACGACCCGGCGCTGACGCTCCCGCATCCGCGCTGGATGGAGCGCCGGTTCGTCCTGGCGCCGCTCCGGGACCTCGCCCCCGAGCTGGTGAGCGAGCGGGATCTGCACCTGGCCCACGGGAGTGTCCGGCGGACCGACGACGACCTGTCGACCTCGGGTGGTGCCGGTGTCGCGTGAGCGGGGGAACCGAGCGGGATCCCGGTGAGGGTCTCGCCCCGGCGTGTCCGGATCGTCGGTCGTGGCCGGGCCGGGGGGAGTTTCGCCGCTGCACTGTCGGCCGCCGGGTGGTCCGTCGACCTGGTCCCCGGTGGCGGCCGTCCCGAGGATCGCCGGTCCGTGCCCTCGGCTGACGTGGACCTGGTGTTGCTCGCCGTCCCCGACGGCGCCGTCGCCGAGGCGGCGTCCCGGGTCGAACGTTCGGCTGCGGTGGTGGCCCACTGTTCCGGATCCTCGACGCTCGAGGTCCTCGCGCCCCACCGGTTCGTGGGCTCGGTCCACCCACTGGTCTCGTTGCGTTCACCCGAGTCCGGGTCCGAACGGCTCCGGGGCGCCTGGTTCGCCGTCGCCGGCGACCCCGATCGGGGGCAGCAGGTCGTGACCGACGTCGTGGAGTCGCTCGAGGGCAGGTCGGTCGAGGTTCCCGATGAGCACCGGGCCCGCTACCACGCAACGGCCGCGGTGGCGTCCAACCACCTGGTGGCGCTGCTCGGTCAGGTGGAACGGCTCGCAGCCGACATCGACGTGCCGGTGGCGGCGTACCACGCCCTGATCGCCGGGACGGTCGCCAACGTCGAGTCGGTCGGTGCGGCCGCTGCGCTCACCGGTCCGGTGGCTCGCGGTGACTGGGACACGGTGCGACGTCACGTGGCCGCCCTGCCGGCGGACGAGCGCGACACCTACCTGGCCCTGGCGCGGTCGGCGGCACGGCTCGCCGGCCGGTCGTTGCCCGACGACCTGGACGCCCCCACCTAGGCTCGGTCGTCGTGCAGGTCCTCCACCGTGTCGACGAGGTCCGTCGCCACGTCGACGCCGCCCGGTTCCGGGGTGCGTCGGTCGGGCTGGTGCCCACGATGGGCGCCCTCCACGCCGGGCACGCGTCGCTCGTCGAGCGCGCTGCGGCCGAGTGCGACGAGGTGGTCGTGACCGTCTTCGTGAACCCGTTGCAGTTCGCCACAGGCGAGGATCTGGCCGCCTACCCCCGGACCCTCGACGGGGACGTCCGGCTCGCCGACACCCACGGGGCGTCGGTGGTGTTCGCCCCCGAGGAGTCCGAGATGTACCCAGGAGGACGCGACGCAGTGCTCACCGAGGTCACCGTCGCCGGGCTCTCGCGCCGGTGGGAGGGGTCGTCACGTCCGACGCACTTCGCCGGGGTCTGCACCGTCGTCGCCAAGCTGTTCAACATCGTCGGCCCCTGCCGGGCGTACTTCGGGGAGAAGGACTTCCAGCAGCTCGCGGTGCTGACACGCATGGTCGATGACCTCTCGTTCCCCGTCCACGTCGTGGGGTGTCCGACGGTCCGTGAACCGGACGGCCTGGCCCTGTCGAGTCGGAACGTCTACCTGGATCCGGACCAGCGGAGGGAGGCCCGGGTCCTCTCCGCAGCGCTGCGCGACGCCGTGTCGGCCTACCGATCGGGAGTCCGCGACGCTGCGGGACTCCGGGAGGTGATGGGCAACCGGATCGCCACGGCCACGGGCGGTGTGGTCGACTACGCAGTGGTGGTGGACCGACGCACCCTCGAACCGGTGGACCGCGCCGATGCCGACAGTCGGCTGCTCGTCGCCGTGGCGTTCGGGGCGACGCGTCTGCTCGACAACGCGTCGGTGATCGGTCCTGTCGGGGGGGACGATGCCTGAGGTGGTCGGGCGACTCGCCGGATCGGACGAGGTGCTCGACCTGCTGGTGCTCGGCAGCGGCGTCGCCGGGCTGTCGGCGGCGGTCCGGGCAGCGACCGAACACGACATGGCCACCGGCGTGCTCACCAAGGGAACGCTCGAGCAGGCGACGACCCGGTGGGCCCAGGGTGGTGTTGCCGCAGCGCTCTCGCAGGACCCCGAGGAGATCGACCTGCACCTGGCCGACACGCTCGCCGCCGGCGCCGGCCTGTGCGACCTCGACGCCGTCCGGGTGCTCGTCGACGAGGGTCCCCGTCGCGTCGAGGACCTGATCGCGCTCGGGGCCGAGTTCGACCGGGACGAACGTGGCGAGCTGGACCTGGCCCGGGAGGGCGGCCACTCGGTCGCCCGGGTGGTCCACGCCGGCGTGGCGACCGGTGCGGAGGTCGAGCGGGCGCTCGTCGGTGCCGTGCAGCGGACCGCCGTGGCGATCTACGAGCACGCGTACGCACTCGACCTGCTGGTCGAGGACGGCCGGTGCGTCGGCGTGCTCGCGACGACCGACGGCAGGGTGCGACCCGTCCGGGCCCGTCACGTCCTGCTCGCCACGGGTGGGGCCGGACAGCTCTTCGCCGTCACCACCAACCCGCCTGAGGCGACGGGTGACGGCCTGGCCATGGCACTCCGGTCGGGGGTGGCGGCGGCCGACATCGAGTTCTTCCAGTTCCACCCCACCGCCCTGGCGCTGCCGTCGATGCCGCGCCCGCTGCTGTCCGAGGCGCTCCGGGGGCACGGGGCGATCCTGCGCGACGTCCGGGGCGAACGGTTCGTGGACGAGCTCCTGCCCCGTGACGTGGTCTCCCGGGCGATCCTCCTCCAGATGTTCACCGACGGCACCGACCACGTCTGGCTCGACGCCACCGGGCTCGACCACTTCGCCGAGCGGTTCCCGACGATCCACGCCGACCTGCAGCGCCTCGGGCTGGACCCCGCGACCGACCTGCTCCCGGTGGCCCCGGCGGCCCACCACCAGTGCGGCGGCGTGGTCACCGACCTGCGCGGGGCCACGTCGCTGCCGGGCCTGTGGGCCGCCGGCGAGCTGGCCTGCACCGGGGTCAACGGAGCCAACCGGTTGGCGTCGAACTCACTGCTCGAGGGCATGGTGTTCGGACCGCGCGCCGTCGAGTCGATCGCCGCCGGGCACGACGGCCCCGAGGCGACCGGCGCCATGCGGACCGTGGTGGGATTCCCGTCCGGCGCTCCGTCCGCCGAGTCGCTCGACATCCCGGGGGTCCCGCTGGGCGTCGAACCCCTCGTCCCGTCCGGTCCGGCGTCCGGCGCTGCGTTCGACGCCGACGTCGTGCAGCAGGTGCGGGCCCGCATCCAGTCGGTGATGTCGTCCTACGCCGGAGTGAGTCGGTCGGCGGACGGGCTGGCCACTGCCGCCGCCGAACTCGCCGACGTGACGGGAGTGCTCGACACGGCGGGACCGATCGAGCGACCCGAGGTGGCCGAGGTCAGGAACCTGCTCACCGTCGGCGTGGCGCTCGTGGCGGCCGCCACGGCGAGGTGTGAGACCCGGGGGACGCACGCACGGGTCGACCACCCCGAGGCCTCGGACGAGTTCCGCCACCGGTTCGTCCTGGGGGGCGTCGCCGCAGACGCTCGGGTCGACGACGGTGGAACGGACCCGGAGGCGCGACGGTGAACGACGACGAGTGGCTGCACCCGCCCCGGCACGAGGTCGTCGCTGCCGTCGGCCGAGCCCTGGCCGAGGACCTCGCACCGCTCGGCGACCTGACGGCATCGCTGTTGCAGGACCAGCGGGCCGAGGCCGCCGTGACCGCCCGTGTCGCCGGGACCATCGCCGGGACCCGCTGCGCCGAGGAGGCCTTCCGGCAGGTCGACCCGTCGGTCCGGGTCGACTGGCGACGTCCAGAGGGAGGGCAGGTCGGCCCGGGAGACGTCGTCGGGGTGGTCACCGGACGCCTGGCCTCGATCGTCACCGCCGAGCGGACGGCGCTCAACTTCCTCGGGTTCCTCTCGGGCATCGCCACCCAGACGCGTCGGTACGTCGACGCCGCTGCCGCCGGGGGGCCCGCCCGGGTGTGGGACACCCGCAAGACGGTCCCCGGACTCCGGTCCCTGTCCAAGGCGGCCGTCCGTGCGGGCGGCGGCCGCAACCACCGGGGCAACCTGTCGGACTGGCTGATGCTCAAGGACAACCACCTGAGCGAGCTCGGCATCACGGCGTCGGTGGCGCTCGCCCGGGACCGCTGGCCGGGACGGACGATCCACGTGGAGTGCGACCGGCTCGAGCAGGTGGTCGAGGCCCTCAGGGCCGGCGCGGACGCCGTCCTGTGCGACAACATGCCCCCGGACGAGGTCCGGGCCTGTGTGGCCGCGGCCCGTGATCTCCAGGGGGATGGCCCCCGCCGCACGCTGCTCGAGGTCTCCGGAGGGATCACGCTCGCCACCATCGGCGAGTACGCCGCGACGGGGGTGGACGTCATCTCGGCCGGAGCGCTGACCAATGCCGCCGGTGTGCTCGACCTCGGCCTGGACATCGGGCTCGTGGGTCCCGACGGTCGGGCCCGGCCCGACGGAGTCGACCCGACCTGACCGCAGCGAGCAATCTGGAGGTCCTGCGTCCCGACGACGGGGCCACCAGTTCGACCCAGGGAGCCCGAGTGCTGCTCGTCATCGATGTGGGGAACACCCAGACCGTGGTGGGCCTCTACGACTCCGGCGATCGCCGGCACCAGCTCCTCGACCACTGGCGGCTCGCCACCCGGACCGAGCGGACGAGCGACGAGCACCTGCTGACCCTCAGCCAGCTCCTCGAGACCCGGGACCTCGACCTGCGATCCGACGTGCGCGGGGTCGCGATCTCCTCGGGGGTGCCGACGGTGACCTTCGAGCTGCGCCGCATGTGCGATCGCTACCTCGACCTCGAGCCGGTCGTCCTGGGGGCCGGGGTCCGCACCGGGATGTCGGTGCTCTACGACAACCCCAAGGAGGTCGGCGCCGACCGCATCGCGAACGCCGTCGGTGCCTACGACCTGTACGGCGGGCCGACCATCGTCGTCGACTTCGGCACGGCCACCACGTTCGACGTGATCTCGGCCAACGGTGAGTACCTCGGCGGAGCGATCGTCCCGGGCATCGAGATCTCGCTCGACGCCCTGTTCGGCCGGGCCGCAGCGCTGCGTCAGGTGGAGCTCGTCGAACCCCGGTCCGTGATCGGCAAGACCACCGTGGAGTCGGTCCAGTCGGGGGCGCTGTACGGCTACGCGTCGCTGGTCGACGGCATGTGCGACCGGATCGAGGAGCAGATCGGCGAGGCGACGGTCATCTCGACCGGCGGGTTGGCCGGACTGATCGGACCGATCACGTCGACGATCGAGCACGAGGAGCCGTGGCTCACCCTGCACGGCCTCCGTCTGGTCTGGGAGAAGAACCAACCGTGACGACGCCCGAGCCCGACGGGTCGGCGCCCGAGGACGCCGCCCGCGTCCACCCCGACGTGGCGCGGGCTGGCGCGTTCGACCAGCCCTACACCTACGACGTCGACACCCGTGCCGCGCAGATCCACGACCGATTCGGTGACCTCGAGCCCGGTGTCGAGACGGGCGAGGTCGTCGGTGTCGCCGGTCGGCTGATGTTGCGTCGGGTGCAGGGCAAGTTGGCCTTCGGCACCCTGCAGGACTCCTCGGGTCAGGTGCAGTTGTTCGCCACCGCTGCGGGGACGCCCGGCTTCGGTGAGTTCTGCGACCTGAACCTCGGTGACTGGATCGGGGTGCGCGGCGAGGTCATGACCACCCGCCGCGGGGAGGTCTCGGTGCGGGTCGACGACTGGACGCTCCTCGCTCCGACCCGTCGGCCGTTCCCCGACAAGTGGCACGGGATCACCGATCCCGACACGAGGTTCCGCCAGCGCTACGTCGACCTGTGGGTGACCCCTGAGGCCCGCCGGACCTTCGAGCTCCGGTCGCGGATGGTCTCGGCGATCCGCCGGTTCCTCGAGGACCGGGACTACCTCGAGGTCGAGACCCCGGTCTTCCACCCCATCCCGGGGGGCGCACTCGCCCGGCCGTTCGAGACGCACCACCAGGCGCTCGACGCGCAGCTGTACCTGCGGATCGCGCCGGAGCTGTACCTCAAGCGACTGGTCGTCGGCGGATTCGAGCGGGTGTTCGAGATCGCCCGGGTGTTCCGCAACGAGGGCATCTCGACGCGCCACAACCCCGAGTTCACGATGCTCGAGTGCTACGAGGCCTACGCCGACTACCACACCCACATGGCGCTCACCGAGGAGTTGGTGGCACACCTCGCCGAGCAACTGTGCGGAACGACGTCGCTCAGCCACGGTGGTCGACCGCTCGACCTGTCGGCGCCGTGGCGGCGGGCGACGCTCGCGGACCTGACCTCGGAGCGCGTCGGAGAGGAGGTGTCGATCCACACGCCGCTCGACCGGTTGCGGACGCTGTGCGTCGACCACGGCGTCCCGGCCGACGACAGCTGGGGTCCGGGCAAGCTCCTGCTCGAGCTCTACGAGAAGACGACCGAGGGTGACCTGTGGGATCCGACGTTCGTCACCGACTACCCCGAGGAGGTCTCGCCGCTGTCGCGACGCCACCGGTCCGAGCCGGGGTTGGTCGAACGCTTCGAGGGCATCGTCGTGGGCCGCGAGTTGTGCAACGGCTTCTCGGAGTTGACCGACCCGACCGTCCAGCGGGAGCGGTTCGTCGAGCAGGCCGGTCGCCGGGACGCCGGCGACGACGAGGCCATGGTGGTCGACCGGGACTACCTGCGGGCACTCGACTACGGACTGCCGCCGACGGTCGGACTGGGCATCGGCATCGACCGGCTCGTCATGCTGCTCGCCGACGTCGGGTCGATCCGTGACGTGGTGCTCTTCCCCACCCTCCGCCCGGAACCGACCGACCACGGAGCAGACTGACCCCGTGGGTTCCGCCGTCATCGACACCGACCGGTCGGCCCGGGTCGACGTCGAGGGTGTGTCCAAGTCGTTCTCGGGAACAGCGGTCCTCGAGGACGTGACGCTGTCGGTCGAGCCGGGGAGCACCGTGGCGCTGCTCGGGCCGTCGGGCTGCGGCAAGACGACCCTGCTCCGCATCATCGCCGGACTCGAGACCGCGGACTCGGGGTCCGTCGTCGTGGGTGAGGAGCTGCTCACCGGTCCGAGCACGTTCGTGGTGCCAGAGGCCCGGCGGGTCGGCATGGTGTTCCAGGACTGGGCGCTCTTCCCGCACCTGACCGTGGCGCGCAACGTGGGTTTCGGCCTGCCGCGCGCCGAGCGTCGGAGCTCGCCGCGGATCGACGAGGCGCTCCGGCTCGTGGGCATGGAGGGCTTCGCCGAACGGATGCCCGACACCCTCTCGGGCGGGCAGCAGCAGCGCGTCGCCCTGGCCCGTGCCGTCGCGCCCCGACCCCGGGTCCTGTTGCTCGACGAACCGTTCTCCAACCTGGACGCCACGCTGCGCGTGCGCGTCCGGGGCGAGATCCACGACCTGTTGCACCAGCTCGGCATCACGTCGATCTTCGTGACCCACGACCAGGACGAGGCCTTCGTCCTCGGCGACCGGGTGGCGGTGGTGAGCGAGGGTCGGATCGTCCAGACCGGCGTACCGGAGGAGATCTACGAGCGCCCGGCGACGCCGTGGGTGGCCGGGTTCGTCGGGGCGGCGGACTTCCTGCCGGGTGACCTCGACCGGGGCGTCGTCGCGACCGCCCTGGGCCGTCTCCCGGTCGCGGCGACCGCCGCGTCCGGGGTCGCAGAGGGGCCGGCCTCGGTCCTGATCCGCCCCGAGCACCTGACGCTGACCGCGAACGGTGCACCGGACGCTACGACCGGGACGACCGGGATCGTGCGGACCGTGGAGTACGTCGGCCGCGACACCGTCTACGTCGTCGAGGCCGCCGGTGTCCTGCTGCGGGCCCGGGAGCTCGGCCCACCGCGTTTCGGCGTCGGTGATCCGGTCCACCTCGGACACCGGGGTGGACCGGTCCAGGTGTTCGCCGCCGGTCCGTCGGTCCCGGTGTGATGGAGTCCGGGTGACCCTCTTCCTCGCCCTCGGGGCCGAGGAACGCACCGTCGCCGACGGTGACTCCCTGACGTTCGGCCGCGACGCCGACTGGGTGGTCGGTGTCGACAACCGCCACCTGCACCGGGTCCTGGGTTGTTTCGTGGACCACGCCGGGGTGTGGTTCGTCCAGAACCTGGGGCGGTTCATCCCGTTGTGGATCGACGACGCCGACTCGGCGTCGAGGGTGGAGATCGCGCCGGGTGAGCAGGCGCCGGTGGCGTTCAGCGAGTTCACGCTGTGGTTCTGCGCCGGTGTCGAGGAGTACCGGATCAGCGGTGCACTGTCCGAACCGACGCCGCTCGAACGCGGGCACTCGGCGCCGAGCGACACCGAGGAGTTCGGTCTGGGCTCGCTCAACCTCGAGCAACGGACGCTCGTGGCGGCGCTCGCCGAGGGTCGCCTCCGTGGTGACCCCGACTGGCGGTTCCACCTGCCGACCAACCGTGAGGTGGCGCACCGGCTCGGGTGGACCATCACCAAGTTCAACCGGAAGCTCGACTACCTGTGTCGTCGGTTGGCGGAGGCCGGAGTGTCCGGGGTCGCCGGTGACGTCTCGGACCTGGCGGTCCACCGACGCCAGGTCCTGGTCGACCACGCAGTGTCACGGCGGCTCGTGGTCCCGTCCGACCTCGACGACCTGCCACCGCCGCTCGCCGCAGAGGAATCCGGGGGGTCTCCGGTATCCTGAGCCCGTGGCTCGAGTGGCTGGGGCGCCCCACATCGCCGGCGTGGAACTCAGCGAGGTGGTCGGCCGGGGAGCCTCGAGCATCGTCTACCGGGGCCGTCAGGTCCGGTTCAACCGACCGGTCGCCGTGAAGGTGCTCGACCTGGCCGGTCAGCCCGAACTCGTCGGTCGGCTCTTCCTGAACGAGTGTCGGGTGGTCGGTCGGCTGGCGACCCACCCGAGCATCATCACGGTCTACGACGGCGATCTCGACGAGGACGGCCGGCCGTACCTGGTCATGGAGTTCCTGCCGGGCGGGTCCCTCGCCCAGGTGGTCCACCGGGACGGTCCGCTGCCTGTCCGGCGGGTGCTGCAGCACGGCGTCGAGCTCGCCGGTGCGCTCGAGTCGGCGCACCGCAACGGCATCATCCACGGTGACGTGAAGCCGCACAACGTCCTGGTCGGTCGCTCGGGTCAGGCCGTCCTCGGCGACTTCGGCATCGCCCGGTTGGGGACCGGCTCGTCGAGCCGCAGCCTCTCCGTGTTCACCCCGTTGCACGCCGCCCCGGAGCTCTTCGACGGGGTCGGGGTGACGCCTGCAGCGGACCTCTACGGACTCGGTTCGACGATGTTCGAGCTCCTCGACGGCCGATCGGCGGTCGGCGATGCGGAGGAGAGCCCGCTCGTCATCGTGCGGCGGGTCGCCATGGAGCAGCGACGACTCCTGGAGCGGGACGACCTGCCGGCGGCACTGGTGGACCTGGTGCACCATTGCATGTCGACCGACCCCGCCGCCCGACCTGCCTCGGCGGTCGAGCTGGGTGAGTCACTCCGGGCGGTCGAGTTGGAACTGGGTCTGGAACCGACCCCGCTCGTGGTGCTCGAGGAACTCTCGCTGGACGAGGACGAGCCCCCGGTGCGCGAGGTGGTCACCGCCTCGAATGCTGCGGCGCAGACACTCCCCCCGGTCCCGCGTCGTCCGGGGGTCGCCAGGGCCGTGACCTCTGTCGCGCTCCTCGCCGTGGCCGTCCTGCTCGTCGGCGTCGCTGCCCTCCTGGTCCGCAACGACGGCCGGGCACCCGGTGACGGCGAGGTCGCTGCGGAGTCGACGTCGACGCCGCCGTCGTCGGTGCGAGACGGTCGGATCCCGACGGGTGCCGCCGGGGTCGGTGCACCGACGACCGTGTTCGATCTGGTCCCGGAGGGCGAGGCGCCGACCCGCGAGAACTCCGGGAGCGGGCCGCTCCCGGGGATCTCCTACGACGTCCCCGGGGTCGCCGACCGGTCGTCGGTGCTCCTCGCCGAACTCGGTGACGGAACCGAGGTGCTGCGGCCGTTCAGCCCCCAGGCGTCGGTCGTGAACGTCGCCATCCCCGTCCTGCCCCAGCTGCCGGCACGCGGCCGGTGGCGGGCGTTCAACGGCGCTGAGAACCCGGAGTGTCCCGGGTTCGACACACCGGACCTGGTGCTCAGCGGACTCTGGGACAAGCTCGCCGTGTGGCCCGGTGGTCAGGGGGGAGCCAGAGTCATCGAGCTCGGTTCGGCCGACGACGCCCGCTGGCTCTTCAACGCGTGGTCGATGGAGCAGGGGGCCGGCCCGGGCGAGTGCGCCGGGTTCGTCGCCCCCTTCGGCGTCGAGGACCCGGCGGCCGTCATCGTCCACCAGGACACTCCGATCGACCTCGGTCCCGACGTCCGCGTCAACACGTGGCTCCAGCCACCTCCGGCAGGGAGCCCGGAATTCCGGTCCGTGCGCACGTTCCTGGCCCAGAGCGGCAACCTGCTGATCGGTGGCGCGGTCGGGGACCAGGCCGGTGCGGTCGGGGTGGACGAGGTGGGCGCCGTCATCACGAACGTCCTGGACCGGCTCCGCTAGGTTCGTCCGTATGTTGATCGTCAGTGGAGTGATCGAGTTCGACCCCGAGGACCACGCCGCCGCCGAAGAGCTCTTCCGGCCCCTCGTCGCCGAGACGCTCGCCGAGCCCGGCAACGTGACGTACGGCTTCTGGGCCGACATCGACCAGCCGGGTCGCTTCCGCGTCTACGAGGAGTGGGAATCCACCGATGCCATGGCCGAGCACATGGGCTCCGCCCACATGGCGGCGTTCCTCGGTGGCATCGGCACGCTGCGGGTGGTCGGTGGGACGGGCATCTTCCAGCACACCGTCACCGACACCACCCAGTTGATGTAGCCGTCCTGCCGTCGGGCTCGTCGCCCGGCTGGCGGTCGGTCAGGGAGTGGCGGGACGGACGGGGCAGGCGTTCAGGCTGCAGCGAGTTCGACCCGTGCGAGCAGGTAGTCGGCCGCTGCCCGCAGGCCCCGGATCCCCGGTCCGTCGGGGAGCGCGTCGAGCGACCGTGCGGCCTCGGCGGCGAACGATCGGGCCCGTTCGATCGACTGCGTGACACCGTCGCTGTCTCGGACGATGTCCAGGGCCTTGTCCCTGGTGGCGGTGTCCACCGGTCCTCCGAGCAGCGACCGCAGGTCCTCGCCGTGTCCGGAGGTCAGGGCGATGATCACGGGCAGCGTGTAGACGCCCTCCTCGAGGTCGTGCCCGGCCGGTTTGCCCAGGTCGGCCTCGGTGGCCACCACGTCCAACACGTCGTCGACGATCTGGAAGGCCATGCCGTAGTGGCTCCCGAAGGACGTGAGCGCCTCGGTGTGGTCGGTGTCGAGTTCGGCCACGATGGCTCCGATCCGGCACGCCGCCGACAGCAGGGACGCCGTCTTGCCCTCGATGGCGGCGAGGTACTGCTCCTCGCTGCGGTCGATGTCGAAGGAGTGCTTGAGCTCGAGGACCTGACCCTCGCAGAGCCGACCGATCGTCGCAGCGAGGAGCGCCGCCACCTCGACGCCGAGGGACGCAGCGAGCTCCGAGGCGCGGGCGAGGAGGAAGTCCCCCGCCAGGATCGCCCGGATGTTGCCCCACCGGGCGTTGACGCTCTCCACCTGACGTCGGACCACGGCCTCGTCCATCACGTCGTCGTGGTAGAGGGAGCCGAGGTGGACCAGTTCCACGGCGGTGGCCCCGGCCACCGCCTCGGGCGATGACGCGCCGCCGTCGTCGAGCCGGACGGCGGCGGATGCCAGACAGAACCCCGGTCGGACCCGCTTGCCGCCGGCGGCTACCAGGTGCGAGCAGATCTCGGTGAGGTACGGGTCCGCCGAGGCGGCGCTGACCGCCAGGTGCTCCTCGACCCGGGCCAGGTCCGTCGCCATGAAGGGCACGGCGTCGAGGGGGTTGGGTCCGGCCACGTGCGAAGGATACAGGCGGGCCGGGAGATCGACCCATGCGACGCCGGACGCCGGATCGGACATCGGACATTCCGGGACGTGTGTCACATCTGGACGGTTCCTCACTCGGGTTGGTGGAACCCGGAACTCGCGGAACGGCGCGTCCGGGGGCAGGGGTACACTGAGTTTCGTCTACACCGGGAGGTTCTGGGTGTTCGAGCGATTCACCGACCGGGCCCGCAGGGTCGTCGTGCTGGCGCAGGAAGAGGCGCGCCTGCTCAACCACAACTACATCGGGACCGAGCACATCCTGCTCGGCCTGATCCACGAGGGCGAGGGTGTCGCCGCCAAGGCGCTCGAGTCGCTCGGCATCTCGCTCGAGGCCGTCCGGAGCCAGGTCGAGGAGATCATCGGCCAGGGTGGGGCGTCACCCTCGGGCCACATCCCCTTCACGCCACGTGCCAAGAAGGTGCTCGAGCTGTCGCTGCGCGAGGCGCTGCAGCTCGGCCACAACTACATCGGGACCGAGCACATCCTGCTCGGCCTGATCCGTGAGGGTGAGGGCGTCGCCGCCCAGGTGCTCGTGAAGCTCGGCGCCGACCTGTCCCGCGTGCGCCAGCAGGTCATCCAGTTGCTCTCCGGGTACACCGGCTCGGGCGGCTCGGCGCCGTCGGGCGAGAAGGCGGGTGCCACCGCCGGCGGGTCGTCGTCCGAGACGCCGGCGGGATCACTCGTCCTCGACCAGTTCGGGCGCAACTTCACCCAGCTCGCCCGAGACAAGAAGCTCGACCCGGTGATCGGTCGTGACCGCGAGACCGAGCGGATGATGCAGGTCCTGTCGCGGCGGACCAAGAACAACCCCGTGCTCGTCGGTGAGCCCGGTGTCGGCAAGACCGCGATCGTCGAGGGTCTCGCCCAGGCGATCGCCGCCGACCAGGTCCCCGAGACGCTCAAGGGCAAGCAGCTCTACACGCTCGACCTGGGCGCGCTGGTGGCCGGCTCCCGTTACCGCGGCGACTTCGAGGAGCGCCTCAAGAAGGTCCTCAAGGAGATCAAGACCCGCGGCGACATCATCCTGTTCATCGACGAGATCCACACGCTCGTCGGTGCCGGTGCCGCAGAGGGAGCCATCGACGCCGCGTCGATCCTGAAGCCGATGCTCGCCCGTGGCGAGCTGCAGACCATCGGTGCCACCACCCTGGACGAGTACCGCAAGCACCTCGAGAAGGACGCCGCCCTCGAGCGGCGTTTCCAGAAGATCATCGTCGACGAGCCCTCGGTCGCCCACACGATCGAGATCCTCAAGGGGCTCCGGGAGCGCTACGAGCAGCACCACCGGGTCACCATCACCGACCAGGCGCTCGTGGCGGCCGCCAATCTGGCGGACCGCTACATCTCGGACCGGTTCCTGCCCGACAAGGCCATCGACCTGATCGACGAGGCCGGCTCGCGACTGCGCATCCGCCGGATGCAGACGCCGCCGGACTACCAGGAGATCGAGAACGAGCTCGCGGACGTGGTGCGCGCCAAGCAGGATGCCGTCGAGTCCCAGGACTTCGAGGAGGCGGGGCGGCTGCGCGACCGTGAGAAGGAGCTCCTCGCCCGCAAGGCCGAGAAGGACGCCGAGATGAAGGCGTCCGGGGTCGACCTGTTCGACGAGGTCGACGAGGAGGCCATCGCCGAGGTGCTGTCGCTGTGGACGGGCATCCCCGTCTACAAGCTCACCGAGGAGGAGACCACCAAGCTCCTGCGGATGGAGGACGAGCTCCACAAGCGGGTGATCGGCCAGGAGGCGGCCATCCACGCGGTCTCGCAGGCGATCCGCCGCACCCGGGCGGGACTCAAGGATCCCAAGCGGCCGTCGGGCAGCTTCATCTTCCTGGGACCGTCCGGTGTCGGAAAGACCGAACTCGCCAAGACCCTGGCGGAGTTCCTCTTCGGCGACGAGACGGCGATGATCAGCCTCGACATGTCGGAGTACATGGAGAAGCACACGGTCAGCCGGCTGGTGGGTTCGCCGCCCGGCTACGTCGGCTACGAGGAGGGTGGTCAGCTGACCGAGGCGGTCCGCCGCAAGCCCTTCTCGGTCGTGCTGTTCGACGAGATCGAGAAGGCCCACCCGGACGTGTTCAACACGCTCCTGCAGATCCTCGAGGAGGGTCGCCTGACCGACTCGCAGGGACGGTCGGTCGACTTCCGCAACACCGTGCTGATCATGACGTCCAACCTGGGCACCGCCGACCTGCGCCGGGCCAACGTGGGCTTCACCAAGCAGGACGAGGCAGTCACCTACGAGCGCATGAAGGAGAAGGTCAACGACGCGCTCAAGCAGCACTTCCGGCCGGAGTTCCTCAACCGCATCGACGAGGTGATCGTCTTCCACGAGCTCAGCCAGGAGGAGGTCACCTCCATCGTCGACCTGATGATGGGCCGCGTTGCCGAGCAGCTCGCCAGTCAGGGGATCGGGCTGGAGGTCACCCCCGCCGCCAAGGTCCTGCTCGGCCAGCGCGGCTACGACCCGACGCTGGGGGCCCGGCCGCTGCGCCGTGCCATCCAGCGGCTGGTCGAGGATCCGATCTCCGAGCAGCTGCTCTGGAAGGAGTTCCGCGCCGGGCAGACGATCATCGTCGACGTGGAACCGGATCCGGAGGATCCGACCACCGAGCAGATCGCCTTCCGGGCGGAGGAGGGCTACACCCCGCCGCCGCTCGAGGAGCTCGCCAGCACGCCTGGCGAGTGACCCCGGGAACCGGCCGGCCCCGGCGACGGGGCGGTCCGAGCGCAGTCTCCATCTCCGGCGCATCGCGTCGCCCGTTCGTTCATCGGCTCGCCTCGTCGGCGGTGGTGCTCGTCGGGTTGGCAGTGGTGCTCGTGGTGAGTGCGTGCCAGGTCCGGGCCGAGACGGTCGTCGACGTGGCGCCCGACGGGTCGGGGCTCATCACCGTGACGGTCACGCTCGACCGTGCGGCGGCCGAGGCGCTCGGCGATCCGGCGCAGGTCGACCTGGCCGACCTCGGGCCGGGGGGATGGGAGGCGGTGCCTCCGGCGCCCACGGCCGACGGTGGCCTGGTCGTCGTGGCGCGGCGCCGCTTCACCACCCCCGAGCAGGTGCCCGTTCTGCTCGACCAGCTCGCTGGTCCGGGGACGCTCGTCCGGGACGCATCCCTGACGGTCGACTCGTCGCAGCTCGCGACGAGCTACCGGTGGAGGTCCGAGCTCCGGTCGGACGGTGACCCGGCGGTGCTGTCGGACCCCGACCTGGCCGCAGTGCTCGAGGGCCTGCCGCTCGGCCGGACCGCCGAGGAGCTCGCAGCTGCCGGCGCCGACCGACCGGACTCGGTGACCGCGACGCTCGTGGTCAGGCTCCCCGGTGGTGTCGAGGAGTCGGGGTCCGTCCCGCTCACCGGTGGTGCGCCGGCGGAGGCCGAGGTCGTCGCCGAGTCCACCGTGGTGAGCACCGTCCGGGTGGCCGGACTGGTCGGTGTGGTGGCGCTGCTCGCCGCTGCCGCCGTCCTGACGGTCCGGGCCCGGCGCTGATCCACTGTCACAGCACGTCGGTACGTTCGCCGTGTGTCCAGATCCCGACTCGTCTTCCGTTGCCTGAGCTGCGGTGCCAGTGCGCCCAAGTGGTCCGGACAGTGCCACGCCTGCGGTGACTGGAACACGCTCTCCGAGGAGTTCGAGGCTCCGGTACCGGAGGTCCGGGAGGGTGGTGCCGCCTCACCGCCCACACCGGTGACCGATGTCCCACCGCTCGAGGGCCGGCCCGTTCCGACGGGGGTCCACGAGTTCGACCGGGTCCTCGGCGGGGGGCTCGTCCCGGGGAGCGTCACGCTGCTCTCGGGCGAACCGGGAGTCGGTAAGTCGACCCTCGTGCTGCACCTGCTCTCGGCGGTCGCCGCCGTCGGCGGCACCGGTCTGTACGTCACCGGAGAGGAGTCCGCAGCGCAGGTCCGCCTGCGTGCCGAGCGGATCGGGGCGCTGCACCCCGGGGTGCTGCTCGCCTCGAGCACCTCGCTCGCCGATGTCCTCGTGCACCTCGACGCCGTCCGGCCGGCCGTGTGCATCGTCGACTCGATCCAGACCCTCCACGACGCCACCGTCGGTTCCGCGCCCGGGACGGTCGTCCAGGTCCGGGAGTGCGCCCATCGTCTGGTAGGTGCGGCCAAGCGGCTCGGCGTGCCCGTGGTCGTCGTCGGCCACGTCACCAAGGAGGGTCAGGTGGCGGGTCCGCAGACGCTGGCCCACGTGGTCGACACGGTCCTGACGCTCGAGGGTGATCGTCACCACGAGCTCCGGATCCTCCGGGCCTCCAAGCACCGGTTCGGCTCCACCGACGAGGTCGGTGTCCTGCGCGCCGCTCCGAGCGGCCTGGTCGCCGTGGCCGACCCGTCGGAGCTGTTCCTCGCCGACCGACACGCCCTCCGCCCGGGATCCGCAGTGTGTGCATCCTGCGACGGCACGCGGTCGATGCTGGTGGAGGTGCAGGGTCTGGTCGTCGGGTCTCCGCACCCACAGCCACGCCGGTCGGGCCAGGGCATCGACCAGGGTCGCCTCGGTCTGCTCATCGCCGTCCTGCAGCAACGTGCCGGCGTCAACCTGTCGCGCCACGACGTCTACACCGCCACCGTGGGGGGCGCCCGACTCGTCGAGCCGGCCGCCGACCTGGCGGTCTGCGTCGCCCTGGCCTCGGCGGCGTTCGAGGTCCCGGTCCCCGACGGCGTCGTCGTGTGCGGGGAGGTCGGCCTGGGAGGGGAACTCCGGCAGGTCATCCGGGTCGACGCCCGGGTCGCCGAGGCCGCCCGGATCGGAGCGGCCAGGGTCGTCGTTCCGCGTTCCACACCACCCCTCGACGTCGAGTCCGACGGCGCTGCCGCCGTCGAGATCCTCCGCGCCGCCAGCCTGCCGGAAGCGCTCCACGACCTGCTGGCCGCCTGACCGGCCGCGGCCCCGACGATCCCCACGGCGTGATCCGACCGGTCCTCACCTACACTGCGGGCGTGGAACACCGGGATCCCGACCTACTGGAGGCGTTGGCGGCCGTTGCGCCGGGTCAACCCCTCCGTGAGGGTCTCGACCGGATCCTCAAGGCCAAGATGGGTGCCCTCATCGTGATCGGTGACGGTCCCGAGGTGCTCAACATCTCCTCGGGTGGCTTCCTGGTCAACGCCGCGTACAACGCCCAGCGGCTGTCGGAACTGGCCAAGACCGACGGTGCGATCGTGCTCACGCCCGACGTCAGCTACATCGCCCGGGCCAACGTGCACCTGATGCCCAACCCGAACGTCCCCACCGAGGAGACGGGGACGCGGCACCGCACGGCTGAGCGGGTGGCCAGGTCGATCGGCGTCCCGGTGATCTCGGTGTCCGAGGACATGGCGGTCGTGACCGTCTACACGCGCAACTCCCGCTACCAACTCGAGCCGATCCCGGCGATCCTCAGCAGGTGCGACCTGGCGCTCCAGACCCTGGAGCGCTACAAGCAGCGGCTCAACGAGGAGTCCAACAACCTCAGCTACCTCGAGGTCGAGGACCAGGTGACGCTCCGCGACGTGGTGACGCTGCTCCAGCGTGCGGAGATGGTGGCCCGCATCTCCGACGAGATCGAGCGACACCTCGTGGAACTCGGCACCGACGGTCGCCTCATCCGGCTCCAGCTCAACGAGATGCTCGCCGGGGTCGAGGACGAACGTCTGCTCGTGGTCAGGGACTACGTCCAGGACGACGCAGCGTGGGATCTGGAACAGGCCATCGAGACCCTCGGCCAACTCGACACCGACCACCTGTTCGATGCAGAGGAGATCGCCCACCTGCTGCACCTCTCCGGCGAGGCCGACGAGCTCGACTCGCCGGTCGCCCCCAAGGGTCACCGCATGCTGGCACGGGTCCAGCGGGTGCCCGAGGAGGTCCGCAGTGCGGTGGTGGCCCACTGCGGTTCGCTCGAGAAGCTCATGCGTTCGTCGGTCGACGAGCTCGCCGCCGTCGACGGCGTGGGTGAGGTGTGGGCCAGGACCATCAAGGACGCGCTCGACCGGATCGCCGAGTCGAGCATCCTCGACCGGTACGCCTGATCCCGACCGACGGGGCGGGACCGGGCAGGTCACCCCGTAGGCTCGGAGTGTGCAGGTGGAACTCGCATCCGGGACCCCGGGGCACGTCGCCCGGACCGAGGGCGCCGAGCGCGGGCTCGTGGTCGTCCCCGACATCTGGGGACTCCGGCCGCTGTTCACCGACCTCTGCCACACGCTGGCAGCGCGCACCGGGTGGACGGTCGCGACCTTCGAGCCGTTCCCCGGACAGGTGCTCCCCGACGCCGATGACCCGGATGCTGCGGCGGCCCGGTTCGCTGCGCTCGCCGGGCTCCGGGACGACGACCTGCTCGGCGACGCCGTCGCCGCTGCCGACCTGACCGACGCCCCCCGGGTGGGACTCGTCGGGTTCTGCATGGGTGGGATGTACGCCCTGCTCGCATCGGCGACCGGTCGGTTCGACCGGATCGTCTCGTGCTACGGGATGATCGAGGTGCCCGAGGCGTGGCGAGGTCCGGGTCACGGTGAACCGCTCGACGCCCTGGCCGCACGTGGACCGGTGCAGGTGGCCGCGGTGGTGGGGACGGCGGACCACTGGACACCTGCCGAGCAGGTCGACCGGCTCGAGGCGGCCGGTGTGAGCGTGCTGCGGTACGAGGGTGCGGACCACGGGTTCATCCACGACCCGGCCCGTCCGACGCACCGGGCGGACGACGCGGCGGACGCCTGGGACCGGATCCTCGCGTTCCTCGCCGGTGTGTGACCGGTCAGGCCGGCGAGTGACCGGTCAGGCCGGCGAACGACCGGTCAGGTCGAGCGGATCTCGAGCTCGCGGCGGTTGAGGATCCGGTAGTTCCGGTCCTCCTGTTCGATCCACCCGAGCTTGAGGAAGCTGGCGATCGCCTTGTTGACCCGCTCACGCGAGGCGCCGACCAGACCGGCGAGCTCCTCCTGGGTGATCGGGATCTCGAACTCCTCACGGTCGCCCGCCAGATCCAGGAGGTGCTTGGCCGTCCGGCCCGTGACGTCCAGGAAGAAGGCGTCGGCCAGTGCCTCGTCGGTCGAGCGGATCCGTTGGCTCAGCAGGCCGACCACCGACCACAACAGCTCGGGGCGGTCGTCCCACACGGCCCGGAGCGCCTCGTAGGGGATGCGGATCGCCTGGGAGGACTCGAGCGCGCGGGCCTCGGCCGAGCGACCCAGCCCGTCGAAGAGCCCCATCTCCCCGAACAGGTCACCGCGTTCCATGAGGGCGACCATCGACTCGCGTCCGTCGACGGACCGGTTCGAGATGGCGATCCGACCGTCGGTCACGACGTAGCAGGCGTCGGCCTCGGCGCCCTCGGTGAACAGCACGTCGCCCCGGACCAGGTCCATCAGGTCGGCGGCATCGGCGAGGCGACGGTGCTCGTCGTCACTGAAGCCGCCGAAGAGCTCGACGGTGCGGAGCAGGCTCATGTCGGACACCGCGCAGACTGTACCGTGCCGGTGGTGACGGGAATTCTCGCCCCCGAGGGCTCGGTCTGGTGCGTCGTCGTCGCAGCCGGCTCCGGTCGGCGATACGGCGGAGCCAAGCAGTTCGAGTCGGTCGGGGGCGTCCGGGTGCTCGATCGGAGCCTCGACGTGGCGCTCGATCGCTGCGACGGGGTGGTCCTCGTCGTGGCCGCCGACGCCGTCGAAGGCGAGCGACGGCTGGCTGCGGCCCGGCGGGCCGAGGGCGTCGCTGCCCCTGCGGCCGTGGTGGCCGGTGGGTCCACACGTTCGGAGTCGGTCCGACGGGGTCTGGACGAGGTCCCCGCGGATGCCGACGTGGTGGTGGTCCACGACGCCGCCCGACCGCTCGCCCCGGCGGAGTTGTTCGACCGTGTCGTGCGGGCGGTCCGGTCGGGTGCAGCGGGGGCGGTCCCCGTGGTGCCCGTCGTCGACACCATCAGGGACGTCGACGGTGGTGTCGTCGATCGTGAACGGCTCCGGGCGGTGCAGACCCCCCAGGCGTTCGACGCGGCGGCTCTGCGGGCAGCGCACGCCGGAGTGTCGGAGGCGACCGACGACGCCGCCCTCGTGCAGGCGGCCGGAGGCACGCTGGCCATGGTCGAGGGAGCGGTCCGCAACATCAAGCTGACGACCCCGGAGGACCGGATCGTCATCGACGCCTTCCTCGCCGCCGGTGACGGCGGCTCGGAGTCGGCGCCCGACGCCCCGGGTGGGGGAGACTCGTGACCGTGACCATGCGAGTCGGCAACGGGTTCGACATCCACCGGTTCGGCGATGATCCCGACCGTCCGCTGGTCCTCGCCGGTGTCGTGGTTCCCGGAACCCCCGGCCTGCTCGGCCACTCCGACGCCGATGTCGTCGCCCACGCCGTGGCCGATGCGCTGCTCGGATCGGTTGGCCTGGGCGACATCGGGATGCTGTTCCCCGACACCGACGATCGGTGGCGGGGCGCCGACAGCATCGAGCTGCTCGCCGAGGTCGTTCGTCGACTCCGCGCCGACGGGTGGCGGGTGGTCAACGTGGACTGCTCGGTGATCGCCGAGCGTCCGGCGATCGCGCCGCATCGTGAGCAGATGCGGGAGCGGCTCGCCGAGGTGGTCGAGGCTCCCGTGTCGGTCAAGGGTCGTCGGGCCGAGGGGATCGGTGGCCTCGGCCGGGCCGAGGGGATCGCGTGTCTGGCGAGCGTCCTGGTGGAGCGCGACCGGTGAGTCGTCGTGCCGGGGGCAGCGGCCGAGGTGGCCGATCCGGTGGCGGATCCGGTGGCGGATCCGGTGGTCGTCCGCCGGGTGGCCGCGGTGCGCCGGGCCGGGGTGGCGGGCGCGGTGGCGCCGGTGGCTCCTCCGGTCGGGGCGGTGCCCGGAGTGCCGGTGGTCGGAGCGGCGGCACCCGCGGGGGTGCACCCGGGTCCCGCAGCGGCGGCACCCGCGGGGGTGCGCCCGGGTCCCGCAGCGGCGGTGGCAGGCCGGACCGGGCGACCGGACCCAGGCCGACCGGTCGCACGACTCCACCCAAGGAGCGCGGCGTCGGCGGCACGCAGGTCGAGGGTCGTCAGGCGGTCCGGGAGCTGCTGCTCGCCGGCCGTCGGACGGTCTACGAGCTGCTGGTCGCCGGTGACGTCGAGGAGGGGAGCACGCTCGAGGACATCGTCGAGCTGGCGGACGAACTCCGTGTCCCGGTGACCTCGGTGTCGGCCGGTCGGCTCGAGTCGGTGGCCCGCACCGAGGCACCGCAGGGCGTCGTGGCGCGTGCGGCGGAGCTGCCCGACGTCGAGCTCGCCGACCTGGTGCGGACGACGGGTCGGGGCGGCCCGGCCGGACCGCCGTTCCTGTTGGCGGTGGACGGGGTGACCGACCCGGGCAACCTGGGGGCGCTCCTGCGGATCGCCGAGTGTGCCGGTGTCACGGGCGTCGTCCTGCCCCGGCACCGGACGGTCCACGTCACCCCGACCGTGACGAAGGCCGCCGCCGGGGCGGTCGAGTACCTGTCCTTCGCCCTCCCGGCCGGACTGCCACGAGCGGTCAGCGACCTGCGCGAGCTCGGTGTCTGGGTGGTCGGCCTCGATGCGGATGGCCCGACGCCCGTCCACGACCTCGCGGTGGCGGACCAGCCGGTCTGCCTGGTGGTCGGGGCCGAGGGCCCCGGACTCTCCAGGCTGGTGCGGGAACGGTGCGACGTCGTGGCGTCGATCCCACTCCACGGACGGCTGGCCTCGCTCAACGTGGCGAGCGCCGGCGCGATCGCGTGCTACGAGGTCGCCCGACGCCGGGCGTGACGTGGCAGAGTGACCGGGTGTCCGACGCCGCACTCCGAGTCGCCGGTTCGACCGTCCCCGCCGTGGTCGGCGTGCCGTCGAAGTTCATGCTCGATCCCGCCACCTACGCCGCGGGTGCCGCCGCCGGTCACGACGGGATGAACTTCTACGTCGCAGGCCGTGGTGGCGCCCTCGGTGACGTCGACGCCGCCGTCGTGTCGCATGAGTTCGGCGTCTTCGAACCGGAGATGGTCGCTGCGGCCTGGGGCGCGTCCGCCGGTGTCGAGTCCCGATCGGCGGCGGCCCAGCGCTTCGCCGACGCCGCGGCGGCGTGGGCGGGCGAGCACCTCGATCCCGATGCCCTCGACTACGACCGGTTGGCGGAGCTCGCCGGTGCCGTGCTCGATCGGGCCGACCTCACCGGGAGCGGTCTGGCGAGCGGGTGGGTCACGCTCAGTGAACCGGACGCTGCGCCGGCGTTGGCGCTCCACCGGCTCAACGGCCTCCGTGAGCTGCGCTTCGCCCGTCACCGCGAGGCGCTCGCTGCCCGAGGGGTCGGACCGCTCGACGCCGTCCTGGTGTCCTCACCGTTCATGGCCGGCATCTTCGGCTGGCCGGAGCCGCACCCCGAGCCGGACGAAGCGGTCCGGGAGCAGTGGGCCGCGGCCGAGGCCGAGACCCAGGAGCGGTTCGCTGCGGACCTCGCCACGCTGTCCGGGGACGAACTCGGCGAGTTCGAGTCGCTGTGCGCAGCACTGGTGCAGGCGGCCGGGTGACCGGCTGCGTCACTGGCAGACGTTGACCCAGGTCGCCGGTGACGTGGAGAACCCGGGGAACACCGACGACAGGTGGCTGCTCGTCGCCCCGAGCCGCCGTGAGAGCACCTCGCTGAGCACGGTCCGGTAGTCGACCATCAGCCGGAGGTCGCCGTCGACGAGCTGGTTGTCGGCGAGACCCGGCCAGGGTCCCACAACTCCCGGTCGTACCCCACCGCCGATCACCATCATGGGGAAGGCGGTGCCGTGGTCGGTCCCCCCGGAGGAGTTGACCTCGGCCCGCCTGCCGAACTCGCTCATCACCACGACGGTGGTGTCGGCGATCCGGGAGCCGATCCGGTCGACGAAGGCGCCGATGGCACCGTCGAGCTGCGCGACCAGGCTCGCCATGTTCCCGGAGGCCTCGTCCGGGGTGCCCTGGGCGCTGTGGGTGTCCCAGCCGTCGAGTTCGGCGTGGGAGAACTCGACGGGGAAGCCCGCCTCGATCAGGCGGGCGACCGGCCACAGTCGCTTCCCGAGTTGGGTGTTCGGCCAGCCGGTCGGGAGGCTGGTGTCGCCCAGGGTGGCGAGTGAGTCGATGGTGTCGAGCGTGGGTTCGCTCCAGGTTGAGAACAATGGGTGGGTCCCGCCTGCGGCGAGTCGTTCCGTCTGGTTGGTGCGGACCTGGGTCCGGTTCGGTCCCCAGCTGAGCAGCGACAGGTCGGCGAGGGAGTAGGCGACCATCGACGGGTAGCCGCGCAGCGACGCCGGGGTCGTCCCGCCGAAGCCGATGGAGCGGAGCACGTGGTCGTCGGTCGCCCCGGTCGCAGCCAGCCAACGCCCGGCCCAGCCGCTGCCGTGGGCGAGTCCGAACGAACCGGCCTCCATCATCAGCTGCGCGTCGAAGTGGCTGCGGTTGATCACGGGCAGGCCGGCAGCGGGCACGACCGCCACCCGACCTGCGGCGTACAGCTCGGCGAGCCGCTGGGCGCGGGGGTGCAGTGCGAAGTACGAGTTGGCGGCGGGTCCGGTGAGGGCTCTCGCCGTGCTCGACTGCACCCGCAGCGGCCCACGGCGCGTGGCGTATGCGGGGTCACCGAGCGGCGCGAGCAGCGTGAGTCCGTCCGCGCCGCCCCGCAGGAAGATCACGATGAGCGAGCGGCCCGTGGCGGGCGCAGCTGCCCCGACCAGCCCCGACTGAGAGAGCACGACCGTGGTCCCGGCGGCAGCGGCGGCGCCCACCAGGAAGTGTCGACGGGACGGCCCGGTGGACCCCTCGTGCTGGTCGGTGGGTTGGGTGGTTCGTGTCGTGCGCACGTGCGTGTCCTGTCCGTTCGTGGAGTCGGTGCTGCGGGCAGGCCCTCAGCGGGTCTGGTAATCGGGCGCCTGCAGCAGCTGGATGAGCAGGTTCTCCATGGTCCACTGGGTGCCGGTCGCCGAGAGCGGGGTTGTCGCAGTCCGGTACAGCTCGCCGAGCATCCGGTCCCGTGCGGTGTTCGCAACCGTGACGCCGAGCCGACCGCACGCTGCTGCGAACCACTCGCCGATCGTCGTGCCGGTCGTCCAGTTCCTGATCGCCGTCCAGTCGACGGTGACCACCGCCGAAGGGCTCCGGACCACCCAGGTCGCCATGTTCCAGCGGCTGATCATCGAGCCGACGCTCACCCAGTTGGCGTCACGGTCGGGGTAGCCGTCCGGGTCCGGCCACCAGTGGGGCACCTGGTTCAGGCTGTCGGTCGCACCGACCAGACCCCACCGGGCGTCTCGCAGGGCACCCGGGTTCCACGTGGGTCGGGCGAGGGCTCTGACCATCGAGGCGTACAACTCGAGTGGTCGTCGGATCCGTCGGTTCGCCGATGCGGCGAACTCGTTGGAGGTCAGCAGTGACCGCAGGGTCGCCCGGATCGACGTGTCGTTCGTCAGGTAGACCCCGGCCGCTGCGGTGACGACGGCGTCGTCACGCTGGACGTGGTCGCCGATGAAACGGATCGCGAGTTCGTGCGCCAGCCGCTGCGCCGTCGTCGGGTGTCGGGCGAGGTGGTCGATGAAGCCCACCCCGGCGGCCTCACCCGTCAGCGCACCCCGGGACCAGCCGAGCACGGTGTGGGTCGGGTCCTGAAAGGGCCCGAGGTTGTGCGCAGCGGCGTCGAAGCGGAACGGCCCGATCGGCATCCAGTCCACGAGCTGCCGGGTCCACCCGCTCAGCAGATGGGCGACCGCCTTGACGTCGTCCTCGTCGTAGCCGCCGTCGACGCCGACGGTGTGCAGCTCCATGAGCTCACGGGCGAAGTTCTCGACGGGGACGTTGGTGCCGTCGGCCCGGCTGGTCGCCTGGTTGAGGTAGTTCATCATCGCCGCCGAGCGGGCGACGGCGAGCAGCAGGTCCGAGAATCTTCCGAACGCACCGGCCCGGATCAGTTGGTCGTAGGCGCCGCAGCTCGCCTGGGCCCGGTCGTTGCGCAGATCCACGTTGAAGTGGTCCCAGAAGAAGCCCACGGTCTGCTCGAACAGCTGCCGCTGGGCGAAGATCGCCCGCACGGTGGTGGCGGCGGGGAGCTCGGAGATGATCTCCCACGCCTCACCGAGCGCGAAGTTGCCGATTGCATCGTTGAAGGTGCGCGGGTAGGAGCTGCGGATCTGGTCGTCGAGCGCAGCGTCGACCGAGGCCGGCATCTCGAGCTGGGCATCGATCCACTGCGCAGGACCTCCCGCAGCGGCGATCGCGGACATCACGGCGGGTGTCGGCCCGAATGTCAGCCGTCGGGCGACGTGTTCGGCACGCAGCGCCGTCGGTGGCGTCGGTGGGTTGGTTGTGGGCGGGGGCGTGGTCGGCGGCACCGTGCTCGTGGTGGTCGTGCTGGTCGTGCGCGGGAGCGTGGTGGTGGTTCGGGGGAGGGTCGTCGTGGTCCTCGGGGGCAGCGTCGTGGTCGGCCGTGGCCGGGGAGGTGCCGGCGGATTGATGGTGCGGGGTGGGTCCGGACGGACGTTGCAGGCCGTGGCTGCGACGGCGAGGCCTCCCAGGATCAGTCCCCGACGCGCTGCCCGCCGTGCTGCGACCGGGTCGAAGTCGCCACCGGACGGTGCTCCGGAGTCGCTGGTGTCGGACTCGGTTTCCTGGTCGGTGGTGCTCGTCGTCGACACGATCCGTCCCCTCGTCGTGGTGCGGTCCCACCAGCGTCGGGGGGAGCGTGGCGAGAGGATCGGCAATCGGGGGGGACGAACTTGAGTGACGCCCGCGGACCGAACCGGAGCGGACGGTCAGATCCCGAGCTGGTGCGCCGGCGGGAGTTCGCCCCGCCCGATCGCGTCGGCCCGGCGATGCAGGAGCTCGGCGCTCTGGTCCAGCTCGGTGCCGATCACGAAGCGCCGCTCACTGGCTCCGTCGACGGCCGTCCGGGCCAGTTGCCCCAGGTCGGCGATCGGCGGAGGCGTTCCCCGGGCCCGCGTCACCTGCTCGACGAGCTGGTCGAAGGTCCAACCGGAGCGCCCGGTGCCCGCTCCCCGACGCTGCAGGTGATCCGGCCGGTTCCGGGCGGCGGTGTAGAGCCCCGAGTCGATCAGCCCGCCCGACGGGTAGAACACCGATGCGCCGACGTCACCGTCGGCGGTGCGCAGGTTGAGTTGCAGCGCCTCGGTGAAGCACGTGATCGCTGCCTTGGATGCGGCGTAGACGGATGCTGTCGCCACGGGCGCGATGCCCCCGTCCTTCGACGAGGTCACGACCACCTGGGCGGGTGTGCCCGCAGCGAGCATGCGGGGCACGAACTCGCTGACGCCGATGGCGACACCGAAGACGTTCACCCCGAAGCACCAGCGCCAGTCGTTGGGCTCCTGCTGCCACGGCAGCCCACCTCCGCCGGAGGTGACTCCGGCGTTGAGGAACAGGAGGTCACACGAGCCGAACCCGGTGTAGGTGCGCTCGGCGAGGTCGTGGACCGAGGTCTCGTCGGTCACGTCGGTGCGGACACCGAGCACGTGGTCGGCGCCGTGGTCCGCAGCCAGTTCGCCGACCGTGCGCTCGAGCGCGTCCGACTCGACGTCGGCGAGCACCACTGTCGCGCCACGTGCGAGCAGGTCGCCGGAGATCGCCCGACCGATGCCGCTCGCGGCACCGGTGACGACGGCGGTGCTCCCGTCCACCTCGATCCGTTCGGCGCGCTCCTCGGCGACGGGCCCGGGTCCGGTCACGACGCCGGCCAGTCGATGTCGTACGCGTCGAACCACCACCGGGCCGTGCGGATGGCATCCGGAGCGGTGCGGAGGTCGGGGTCCTGGTGCAGCTCGGACGGCCGTGGCCCGACCTCGGCGGCGATCTGCTCGAGCGCCGGGAGGTCCAGGTCGTAGCAGCGGACGGCGTTGAGGCCGAGCAGCAGCCGGGTGTCCTCGATGGACACCTGCTGGAAGTCGCGTTCGAGTCGTTCCCTGGTGTGGGGCCAGGATCCCTCGGGGTGCGGGTAGTCGGTGCCCCACATGAGCGCGTCGACCCCGTTGGCGTGGCGTCGCCGGATCTCCTCGGGACTCATCGTCGATGCTCCGATGAAGACGTTCTCGCCCACGTACTCCGACGGCAGCCGCTGGATCAGGCCCTTGGTCCGGGAGTTGAGCTTCTTGACCTTGAAGTTGGCACCGAAGGTCGTGTCGGCCTTCCACAGGAGGTCACCCAGCCAGTACGAGCCGCACTCGACCACGGCGTAACGGAGTCCTGGGAACCGGTCGAACTTCCCCGATAGCAGGAGCTGCCAGAGCGCCCGGTGTGTCCAGAAGGGCACCTCGAGCACGAACTGGGCGATGTTGTCGTTGTACGACGCCCAGTCGCCCTCACCGGAGTGCGTGTGCACCACCAGCCCGGCCTCGGCGCAGCGGGCCCAGACCGGGTCGTACTGCGGGTGGCCGTAGGACGGGTTGTCGTGCCACATGGTCGGGATCATGATCCCGGCGATTCCCGGCCGGCCGGCGATCCACTCGACCTCCTCGACCGCCCGGTCGACGTCGTGGATGATCGGCACGAGCGCGACGCCGGCCCGTCGGGCGGGGTTGGTCGCGCAGAACTCGACGAGCCAGCGGTTGTGGGCCCGGGCCCCGGCGAAGGCCAGGTCCGGGTCGGTGATCTGGCCCGCCGCGAGGCCTGCCCCGAAGGGCGGCGACTCCTGGCCGGTGACGGAGTCGCCGTCGGCGAAGATCACCTCGCCGGCGATGCCGTCGGCGTCGAGCTCCTTGTCCCGGATCGCTGGGTCGTAGGCGCCCTTGAGACCCTCGGCGTTCTCGCCCTCCCACTTGGCCACGTACTCGCCGTTGACCTCCTCGACGAGTCGGCGGTGGTCGTGCCGCTCGACGACCCACTCGTCGAACTGTGGGAGGAACCGCGGGTCGAGGTACTCCCGGTACTCCTCGACCTGCAGTCCTGCGTGGGTGTCGGACGAGACGATGACGTAGGGGGCGTCGCTCGTGTCGACGCCCTCGAGCGGATGGCCCACGGTGCGGCTCCTTCCCGGCGGCCTCGCCGAGTCCACGGCGTCGACGTGTACCGACCCCGGTTCTTGAACACTGTGCAAGAGTGTTGCATGCTGTCGGACGTGCCGTCCACCACTCGTTCCCGAGCGACGACCGGGCCGCGGGGAAGGGTCGCTCCCACGGCGAGGCGGGCCGGTCTGGAGCGCACCGACGTGGTCGACGCAGCACTGGCGATCGTCTCGGCCGACGGTGCGGACGCACTCACGATGCGACGACTCGCCACCGAGCTGGGTGTCACGACCACGACCATCTACTGGCACGTCGGCAACCGCGAGCAGCTCGTCGTGGCC